>JAAWDX010000002.1 GCA_022794035.1 Lachnospiraceae bacterium
ACATATCCGTATTCTTTGACGGTATCCGGCAGGACGACTAAACCCGATTCCTCACGAGTTTCCCGGATCATCGCATCCACAGGGTTTTCGCCGTCCTCGATTCCGCCACCCGGAAATTTGTAATAATCGTACTTAATACTATGAATCATTACTATTCTTTTACCTTTGATCATGATACTTCTGGCAGAGTTGCGGACAAACGAATGGGTGCATTTATCGTAATCCTTTTTGTCCATTTCGAACAGCAGTCTCATGGCGACCTCCATAATCATAAATTTCGATTTATTGGACTGATTATAGCACAGGATCACTTTTGTGTCTAACAGCTTTGTAGAAAACGCTGGAGTTATCACACGGCAATACTTACAGTGTATACTGTTGCACGGCAATTGTTTTGTATAGCAGTAGTCTTAATTTTTGTTTTTATTTGGTTTTATTCTTGGTCGATACTGGAATATCGATGATATTTCTCTCTAATGAATGAATTAAAATATAGAGCAGTTTAAATAAGGAAAAGCGGTAGAGATACAACGACAGAGATTAAAATCTTGTCAAGGTGAAGTTTGGGCAGCATACTACTGTAGCTGCGCAAACTTCACCTTGACAAGAATAGTCCTATATAGTATCATTTGGCATGGGAGGGATAGAATGATTGAAACAAGGGGCGGTTTTTTAATTTCACAGATTAAACAGATTCAGGGGCGCATTTTTGCAAGGCTGCTGACAGAGGCTGGAATTGATGAATTTAATGGTGCGCAGGGGCGTATTCTTTATGTGCTATGGCAGGAGGACGATTTACCCATTGTGGAACTATCCAAGAGAACAGGGCTGGCAAAGACAACCTTGACCAGTATGCTGGACCGGATGGAAAGCTTGGGTCATATTACAAGACGCTATGATTCTGAGGATCGGCGACAAATTCGTATTCATCTTACGGATCATGCGCGCAGCTTGGAAAGTAAGTATAAGCAGGTCTCCGATGAAATGAGTCTCCTGTTTTATAAAGGGTTTACGGAGGAGGAGATTTTGAGATTGGATGCGGAGCTAGAAAAGATACTAAAAAATCTTGAAGAGCAGGAACACATTTGATCTCGACCAACACATCCTCTCTGTATGTACAGGCATTACTGAAAACTAAAGTGCTCCGAGAAAGAAAGGAATTATTAGGAAATGGAAAGAGATATCCGGTTTAGAAAAATTGATGCGGAAGAGTTTGATCGCTTAAAAAGACTGTTTCCGGGTGATGAAGAGCTGTGGAAAAAATATAGAGCCGAGTGTGTAAACCGGCTAATGAATCATGAAATGGATATTTTTGTGATAGAAGCAGAAGGAGAGATGGTCGGGGAGCTGACGGTTAATTATGTCAGCGATGAGCTGCAAAGCGAGACGATCCCCGGACGCAGGGTCTATTTGGCAGCATACAGAGTAGAGAAAGCGCGGCAGGGAAAAGGGCTTGGGCAGAGGCTGCTTGCCTATGTGCTGAAAGAGATGGAAGCAAGAGGATATACAGAATTTACGATTGGTGTAGAAGAGGATAATGCGCTTGCAAAGCATATTTATTTTAAATACGGCTTTGTGGATCCGATTGATCATGGGGAAGGGGACGAATTTGATCCCAGTGCCTATACGCTATATCTAAGGAGCAAATAAATGGCTTTGTAGTTTCACCAAGGATGAAAGAATTTGAAAAATGGCGGAAGGATTTCAGTCGTGTGCATAGCTCCAAGCACTGGTAGCTGAAATCCTTCCGCCATTTTTAATACCGAGATTCTTGCTGGCTGGGAAAATTCCTCTATCATAAAAAGTTCCACCATGTATGGTGGAAAAAATTCAGCTATATCGCCCATTTCCGCCAGCGGCGGCTGAAAAGGCGTACGATGGCTTCAAGAGACTGCAAAGGCGATAAAGGCGTACGATAGCTCCAAAAGACTGCAAAAGCTTCAAAGGCGATAAAAAGGCTTCAAAGGCGACAAGTGGCGGTCGCGTCAAGAGAAGCCAACAGCAAAAGAGGAGGAAGTCCAAAGACCTCCTCCTCTGTGCTTTTAGATATAGAATAATAATTTCGTATAGGTGGGATAGGGCCAGTATTCCTCGGCGGTGAGGCGCTCCATTGCATCGGCGGAGGCGCGCAGGGCAGCCATGGCCGGCAAAACGGCGTCCTTGAAGTAGAGGGCCTTTTCGTGAATATCGGTGATGCAGTGCGTTTTCTGCAGGCGATCCTCCAGATGGCAAAGCTTTTCATAGGCTTCGGAGGAAAGGCGGGAGAGCGTCTGGGCCAAGGCTTCCTCGCTGGTTCTGATCTCGGCAAGGCCGGCCTGCTTTTTATGCAGCACGGCAGAGCACAGGAAATCCACATATTTGGATACGGCCGGCAGGATCTCCTTGTAGGCCATATCGATCATGGTCAGCGCCTCCATGTTGAGCGTTTTGCAGTAGCTTTCCAGAGAAATCTCGAAGCGGGACTGCAGCTCGGTAGGCGTAAAGATATGATGCTTGGTAAAGACCTGTACATTTTTCTCGGCCAGATAAGCGGGAAGCGCATCTACTGTGGTCACCAGATTGGAAAGGCCGCGGCGGGCAGCTTCCTCAACCCATTCCTGGGAGTAGTTATTGCCATTAAAGATGATCCGCTTGTGATCGTGGATCGTGCGCTGGATCAGCGCCTGTAGGGCGCTGTCAAAGCTTTCGGCCTGCTCCAGCTCTTCGGCGAACTGAGAAAGCGCTTCGGCGACAATCGTGTTTAGGATCACATTCGGACCGGAAATGGAGGAGCCGGAGCCGGGCATCCGGAACTCAAATTTATTGCCGGTAAAGGCAAACGGCGAAGTGCGGTTGCGGTCGGTGGTGTCCTGTGCAAAGCGCGGCAGGATATGCACGCCGACCTTGAGCTCCTTGCGGTCCTGCTGTTCATATTGACTGCCGTTTTCGATCGTATCCAAAATGGAGGTCAGCTCAGAGCCTAAAAACATCGATACAATGGCCGGGGGCGCTTCGTTGCCGCCAAGCCGGTGATCGTTATTTACGCTGGCAATGGACGCACGCAGCAAATCCTGATATTCATCCACAGCCTTGATGACCGCGGTGAGGAATAAAAGGAACTGTGCGTTATCGCGCGGCGAATCGCCGGGCTCTAACAGATTGATGCCCGTATCGGTGGACAGGGACCAGTTATTATGCTTGCCGCTGCCGTTCACGCCCTCAAAGGGCTTCTCGTGGAGCAGGCAGGCCAGCTCATGGCGGCGCGCCACCTTTTTCATGATCTCCATCGTCAGCTGATTATGGTCGGTAGCAGTATTGGTATCGTTAAAGATCGGGGCCAGCTCATGCTGGGCCGGCGCCGCTTCATTATGCTCCGTCTTGGCCAGAATCCCCAGCTTCCAGAGCTCCTCGTCTAGATCTGCCATAAATTCAGCCACGCGCGGCTTGATGGTGCCAAAATAATGATCTTCTAATTCCTGACCCTTAGGCGGCTGTGCGCCAAACAGGGTGCGTCCGCAGATGACGAGATCCTGACGCTGATAATATTTCTTGCGGCTGATCAGGAAATACTCCTGCTCAGGGCCCACGGTGACGATGACACGCTTCACATCGTGATGTCCGAACAGGCGCAGGATCCGCAGCGCCTGCTTGTTAATCGCTTCCACTGAGCGAAGCAGGGGCGTTTTCTTATCCAGAGCTTCGCCGCCATACGAATAAAATACAGTAGGGATGCAAAGTGTATGATCTTTAATAAAGGCATAGGAGGAAGGATCCCAGGCGGTATAGCCGCGCGCCTCAAAGGTGGAGCGCAGACCGCCGTTCGGAAAGCTGGAGGCATCCGGCTCTCCCTTTACGAGTTCCTTTCCGGAAAATTCCATGATAACATGGCCGCCCTCCACCGGACTGATAAAGCTGTCATGCTTTTCCGCGGTGATGCCGGTTAAAGGCTGAAACCAGTGGGTGTAATGCGTGGCGCCCTTTTCGATGGCCCAATCCTTCATGGCATTAGCTACCACGTTGCCAACGGCCGGATCGAGCTTTCGCCCTTCGGCGATCGTGCGCTGCAGTGCGCGGTAGGTTTCCTTAGGCAGGCGCTCCTTCATCACATGGTCATTGAAGACCATGCTGCCAAACAGCGCCGGCACATGATTTAATCGTGTTGTGGTTTCCATAAGTTTCCTTTCCGTTTAGAGGGTTATCAGTTCGTGAATATCGCGCTCTGTATGTTCCAAAATTTCCCATGAATATGTCAGATCGCTGCGCAAAAGCCCCTGATCATCATATTCCACCTCGCCCACCTGATTGTCATAGGGGTCCAGACGAGGCTGGAATTTCAGCGGATCCATACGTTGCTGGAACATGGAATTGGCCACCATGCGGAAGGGATCCAGACTTCCAAAGTAATGATTCCATCGGTCCAGATTGCCATTGCGGTAGGCGCTGCCGCCAAAGGAAGGATCAGCAAACAGCCAGCCGTAGGGGGCTATATAAAACTGCGCCCAGTCATGCGCGCCAGCTGAATCAGGCGTAATATACAGGCCGGACTGCCAGCGGGCTGGGATGCCGGCGCAGCGGCAAAGCGTAATAAACAAAAGTGCCTGCACGCCGCAGTCTCCCTTTAGATTCAGAGCCGCATACTCCGGAATCTCCGGGATCGTAAAGTACTCTCTCATAAAAGAATACTTAACCAGTGTCGTACAGAAGTCATAAAAAAGCCGGGCAATCTTCAGCGGATTTTCCTCTTCGCCCTTTAATTCATCACACAGCGCACGGATGGTGGGCGTAAAGCAAATATGAGGAAGCTCCTCCTCCGTATCAAAAGCCGTGCGGTTTGACGTAACCTGATTGGGATCCAGCACATGATTCAGCGCCAGGCAGTCATAGGCATACTCTACATAGAAGGGATGATTCTCCTGCATCGTCTCCTCAAAATAAACGCTGCGCTGCGCATGCGAAGGAGCCGACATCATAACCGCCTCCGGACTGGTCGCAAGGATCTCAATATTTTTCATATTCACCGCCGCTGCTGGGATCGGCATATGCACGCGCACATGCTGGCCGGGCCGGAAAGCAGAATCCTTGATCTGCAGCTTAGCGCGGATCCGGATATGCCGGCACACACCGCCGAGCTCCTTCATCTGCTGCATATTGCGGTTGAGCAGCTGGGTCCCGGGCAAGGCTTCAAAATCGCCCTCTTTTCCCGCACGGCGGGCAATCAGCGGATTTACCTTGAGTAAAGTCTCGTAAAAGCGAGCGGCGATGTGAGGGGTGCCGTGGATATAAATCCAGTCAATGGCGCCGGCGTCCATCAGCTCGTTAAATTCTGCTTCGTTAAAATCGGGAATATCCTGCTGCACGAGGGAAACAGCCTCTGCGATGGTATAGGTGTAGTCCAGGGGAAGCCTGGTAAGGATGGCCTTTTCCGCGCGCAGACGGGGTAAAAGGAATTTGGGGGTACGGATGTCGGACAGGCGCGCGTCGATCAGGCGCTGCGCCCGCTCAAAATCGCCGCAGCCTTTGGCGTTGGCAATGTCTTCCGGCAGATGGATCTGTAGGGATTGAATGTCGTCTTGCAGCATGGGTTTGACCTCTTTTCTTAAATTCAATTGAGTTTACGGGCTAACATATCGGGATTGGTACTATGCATGAGCGCATCTGCTTTGGAGATGGCTCCTGACTTGCAGAGCTTGGCTAGGCTGGCGTCCATAGAGAACATAGCATCTGTGGAGGAGCCAGAAATGAGGCCGTCGATCTGGTGAATTTTGCTTTCGCGGATCATATTGCGAATGGCGGTATTGGCGGTCATGAGCTCAAAGGCGGGAAGCATGGCGTTTTCCTGCGCAGACGGAATGAGCTGCTGTGAAACAACGGCCTGCAGAACGGATGCAAGCTGGATGGAAATCTGCCGCTGCTGGGCAGGTGGGAATACGTCGATAATGCGGTCGATGGTATTGGCAGCACCAAGCGTATGCAGCGTTGACAGGACTAAGTGACCGGTTTCAGCAGCTGTCATGGCAATGGAAATGGTCTCAAAATCACGCATCTCTCCTAAAAGGATTACATCCGGACTTTGGCGCAGCGCCGCGCGCAGAGCGACAACATAGCTTTTGGTATCAGAGTTGATTTCGCGCTGGCTGATAATGCTCTTTTGATGCCGGTGCAAAAATTCCAGCGGATCCTCAAGGGTGATGATGTGCTTTTCCTGATTACGGTTGATGGCGTCGATGATACAGGCCAGCGTGGTCGATTTTCCGCTGCCGGCGGGTCCTGTGACCAGTACAAGGCCCTTGTTTATTTTTCCCAAATCAATAATTTGCTGCGGAATGCCCAAAGAGGCAGGATCCGGCAGGGTAAATGTGATAATGCGGATGACGGCGGCCAGCGAACCGCGCTGCATATAGGTGCTGACACGGAACCGGGAAAGGCCGGTGATGGCAAATGAAAAGTCATCGTCTCCTGTCTGCAGAAGGCGGCGGGTTTCTCTCTTGGCCAGCTCGTAGATTTCCTCAATTAGCTGCTGTGTTTGGTCAGGCATGATGCGCTGATCGTCAACCTGAATGATCTTGCCGCCAAGCTTGTAGGAAAGGGGGCGGCCAGCGACGATAAACAGATCGGAAGCACCTAGAGAGGTCATTTGTGTTAGAAATTCTAAGATGGTCATGATGGTTCCTCCTGAGATGAATCTGTCACGGGAAGCGGAAGCGGCTGATCAGAATCCCATTCATATTGGGAGATGGTATTCCATGAGTCTATTTGATAGCCGGAGGCTTGTGTGACAGGGTCATAGGTAATGGTGAGAGATACAAAAAGGATATGCCTGTCGCCTAAGGGCACCGTATAGGATACGGTTTGATCGCTGCTGAAGGTAACGCCGCAGCTGGTCTCGGCATCGGAGCGCACATGCTGATAGAAGGCGTCTGCTGTGTCCTCGTTTTCATAGCGCTGCATGATCTTTAAAAGGGAAAGCAGCACTTCGTTGGCTTCATTTTCTGCCGCATAGTAGGCCGTGGTCCGATCTGCACTTTTTTGACTGAGGCGCAGATTTGCCTGAGCGCTGACGAGAGAAAGAACAGAAAAGGTAAGAAGGCACAGCATCACGAAGATTAAGACGATGGAAGCGGTACCGGTGCTGATGATTGATTTTTGCGGTGAATGCTGCATAATGGCTACCTCCTGATGTTGGCAGAGGAAGGGAGCGGGTACTGCAGCTGCAGCTCATATAAAACGGTGTCCCCTTTATCTGTCATCCAAATGTGAGAGCGGCCTTCTTCTGCAGTCTGTGACGTCTGAATATAGAGTATATAGGAGGCCTCTTTCTTTTCGCAGAGGGCATGCTCTGCATTATAATAGATAGAAAAGCCGTCTTCTGTTTCCTCAGCGTTGGGAAAATAATCATCCAGCTGCTGCAGGCTGCCATCCGTGTATCGAATCACTGAGGCGGCACTGGAGACGGCAGAGGAGGCAAAGCTAAGGTCCTGCGCTGACTGGCTCAGCAGATGGGCCTTGACAAAGCCCTGAATGCAGACGGCGCTGCCGATAGAAAAAAATAAAATGACGATGATGAGCTCCATCAGAAACAGGCTCGAGCGGGAGCTTCGCAGGTGGTTCACGATAGGGCCTCCTTTCTTTTAAAATATAAGCAAAAGTGTATTACTCGCTGCGCAGGTGAAGCAAAAGTGAAACGGTATCACCGCTTTGATCGGCGGCGCTAAACTGATAGAAACCGTTTTCAGCTTCTTCAATAGAAAAGTCTTTGACCTCGATAATGGCTTCACCCATATCGAGCTGGGGCTCTGCGCCCTCTTGTATGGTTAGCTCATAAAGAGCGGATTCATCTGCATAAATATATGTGAGATAGGTGGTGTCGTCAATGGAATCTGAAAGCACTAGAACTGTTTTTCCGTCCAGGGAAGCCGTACTTACGCAGCCGCTGCGGTCATGCTGGCGTATTTTTTCGGTTACATAGGATAGAGCCGTTCGTGTGGAATAGGTGTTTTGCATATCCTCTACTGTGCCTTGGTAGACGTGGATTCCGATCATGATCACAATAAAGGCACAGGCCGCAAACACACAAAATAGCCCCAGACTGAAAAGGAGGTCAGTCGTATGAGAAGGGCGGTGGTTAGCATTCATGGTAAATCCTCCGTTTCAAAATATCAGGAGACTGGCAGTACTGAGATATGCGGCATTAGATTGGAGCCTATGACCTCGTAGATGACTAAATATTTATGCTTATCATACTGCAGGCCGTAATGCTCTTCCAGATAGGAAAGCTGATCCGGATAAAAGCCCTCCAGCGCATAGCAATGAACGGCGCTTTGATAAATGGTATTTTGAAGCCCGTCAAGCTCTTGCTTTTCTGTGATGTGAGCGATCGAGCTTAATCCGCTCCAGAATAAAATCAGGACACAGAAAAAAGCGATGATGGAAAAGAGCCTTTGAGGCTTGAGTGAATGGCGCTTTGTAAAACGATTCATGGAATCCTCCGCTTAGAAGTACTGATCAGCCGATGTTGGACATGATTCCCATCAGGGGAAGCATGACGGAGAGCAAAATCAGACCAACGGCGACAGAAAGGATGGCGACGAGAGTGGGCTCCAGCTTGGAAATGGCGCTGGCCATACGGTCTTCGATCTCCTCGTCATATTGGACCGAGATCTGCTGCAGGACCTCATCCATAGCGCCGGTCTTGGCGCCGATACTGATCATTCTGGCATAGATGCCGGAAAATAGTTTGGTCTGCAGGATGGCTTCTGCGAAGCTGAGCCCCTGAGCGGTAAGCTCGCGCAGCGTATTGATTTTCTGACGGGTTGCGGGATGCTCTACCAGCTGGGAAACCATCTCAAGGCTTTGGTCTGTGTCAAGACCGCTGCTCAGCGAAAGATACATTCCGCTGGCAAATCGTGCGCAGGCGATTTTGGCTGCCAAATTACGAGTGACAAAAAAGGTATTGGCAAGACCACCGGTATGCTTTCGGCCTTTGGCCGTACCGAAAAAATAGAAAAATAAAGCGGCCGCAATGATAATAAGGACGATGAAAAGAATGCCGTATTGGCTCAGAGAATCACCAAGCGTTAGAATGGCGCCGGAGACGCCTGTCAGGCTGGCGCCCAGCTGCTGAAATACCTGATTGAAAACGGGCAATACTTTGATAATGAGTACCAGCAAAACGACGATCATCATGCCAAGCATGACCAGAGGGTATGTGACAGCGCTTTTGATGCTTTTGGAAAGAGAGTCTTCGCGCTGATAGTAGGCGGCGAGCGACTGCGTGACGTCGTCGAGACGGCCGGATTGCTCGCCTAGCTGGATCATACTGCACATATAGGGAGGGAAGCAGCCGGATTCGCTTAGGGCTTCCGATAAGGAGCCGGTCGCTTCGAGGTGAGAGAGCAGGGTCTCCAGAAGAGTTTTGCCTTCGCCCTCAGGTGTGTCTTCTATCATGATGGATAATCCCTCTGGAGCAGAAATGCCAGAACGAAGGATGAGTGCCAGCTGATTGCAAAAGGTAGCCAGCTCTGCGTTAGTTAAGGGTTTCATAAGCATCCTTTCTCAGTGTATATACTGTAAAATATAATGAGAGCCATCGCCGATATACTCTAGAATGGCTGAACTATTGTCATTGCTTGCGGCAAAGGTGGGATCCATGCGGGTCCATGAGTCTCCGGTGAATTCGATAAGCTTGTCGATCCATCCGATATCTTCGATATAAACGCTGATCCAGGCATGGTAAACCTCGCCGGAATATCCGAATTCGAGTCGGGTGGGGATATTTTGCGAGCGCAGCATAGCGGCGGTCAGCGAGGCATAATCAAAACAGATCCCTGCATTGGTCTGCAGGGTTTCATCAATGTCCGGCAGATAGCCGGATGGAACTGACTGGGCTTTTTGATTGTCATATACGATGTGCTCTATAATATAATGGTAAATAGCGCCGACAGCTTCTAAATCAGAAGATACGGAGGAAACGATGTCGGCGGCGGCTGAGACGGCCTTGGAATCAGCTGAAAAATTAACATACATATTCGGATAAAGAAACGGAAGAAATTCACTGGATAATGTGATTTCGACAGTTTCTTTATAAAGAGTAGCATATTTGGTGTCTACGATATTTTCATAGGCAGCAATTTCATAGGTTCCGCTGCCGGCAGTGATGGGAATGGTCATATAGGCCTCGGAGGGCGGAAAGAAATATTTATACGTAATGCCATCGGGGCCTGTAACCTGCAGATTGGCTTTCGCAGAGGTTCCGGTATATCGGGTCATGATATAGCCCTGATCTGTGTGAGATATATCCAGAATCAGGGGCTCCTGCCCCAGAGTGATTTGGCCGTCTGCTTTTGGCGTATAAACTGTAGGGTTATTGGACCGCAGGCTTTGGATGCTTGAACTTGAATTAGCAGGCGGATCGGCTGCGTTTTGGGAGCAGCCGCCAAGAATCAGCAGCAGGCAGCTAAGAAAAAAGAGGGTAAATACGGTAGTCAATCGGTGTATGTGATGCATCAGGGTACTCCTCGGAATTACTCCCTGTGATCAAGGAGTTATAGGCGAGTTTGCAGATGGGTGAAGCTCTTTTGTAGCGCTTTTTGTGCGGTGTTGATATAGCGCTTTACAGAGCTTAGGCTTACGTCCATAAAGTCTGCAATTTCTTCTAATTTCAGTTCTTGCTCATACCGCAGAAGAAAGGCCTGACGGATTTTCACGGGAAGCTTGCTTAATGCCGTGTTTAGCTGCAAAGCAGTGTCTTTATCAAAAACGGACTGAAAACAGTCAGGCGCTTCCAGTGTGCCTGAAAAGGAAGCCTGTGTATCATCAGAAAGATCCGTCGCCGTTTCATGGCGTCCGGCAATCTGCTTGGCAAAGTCGCAGCAAACATGATAGGCGATTTGCTTCATCCATGGAATGAGCAGTTTATCCATCTTTAGGGAATGAATATTCTTATAAACGGATATGTAAATTTCTTGCAGAGCATCCGGAACAAAGTCCGGATTTTTTAGAAAATAATATACATAACGGTAGAGCCTTTCGTAGGTGGCGTCATATAGCTCTGCAAATGCATTGCTGTCTCCTTTGCGGATGCGTGACGCCAGATACGCATAATATTGATAATCAAATTTTTCGCTTGCCATAAATATTCTGTACGCGGTTAGCCTATTGACCTCATGCATCCTTTCTTAAGAGTTTGTTTACTACTAATATTTTAAGATAACATGAACGGAATAGGGCGTCAAGAAATGCAAGGAACTCTTCTTTGGGTTGAAGTAACTATTCTTTCCTGCGTGCCGGCTCTAAGCGTGCAGTTAATGTATTGCCGGCGTGATCCGGAATGCTGATGTAAATCGGCTCGGTTGGATATTTAAAAACAACATACCCGGCCGCCGCATCATAGCGCACAGGAGAAACAGCTGTATCTGAAAGGCTGCTACGGCCGCTGATGGCATCCCAGTCAATTCCCTCTCCGTCTCCGTCAGAAAGATAAATAAAGATTTCGTCATTGTTTTGGGAATGCCTTTGAATATGCGGTGCTTGATCATCGATGGTGTCGATCACAATCTCTGTTTGAGAGCACACATGAGAGACAGTCTCAATTTCTAAAAGTAAAACGCCGTTGGCAGAAACATCCACATAATATCCTGCATCTGTCTGGGTGACTGGAAGCGCCGCATGATTAAGCGAAGCGCTGACAGATTTAACCCAGAATGAATTTTCAACTTCAAAGGAAACGCGTTCACTGCCAGCAGATGATTGTGAAACGGCAATGTTTTGAGCTTCCAGAGGCGAAGTCAAAAAAAGAAGAGAAAAAGTAAATGTGATGATGACGAAAAGAAGCATCGCAATGCGAGGCGAGAAATATCGCACGGCAGTGATCACAAACCCTGGCCGCCATTTAGAGCGTTTTTGAGGTTGGATCTGCAGCTGCTGTGAGATTTGACGAAATAATGCATCCGACTCAGCATGAGAAGAGGGATGCAGATCTGTATTTTTTTGTAAATGCATTGTAATCACCTGTCAGATTAAAATGTATAAAAGTTCAGCTCATTCTTCGCTGAACTTGGCAAGAAATCTCTACGAGATTCTTGCGAAGGAACTTGATTAGCCAAAACTGCCTTGCCGCTCTTAGGTATCAGTATGATATCAGAGTTTGGCGTTTTACACCAAACTCACAAGGCGGCTCGGGGACTAAAATATCCAAAACTGCCTTGCCGCCTTTGCGCAGCACAAGTTCGGTTCGTTCCTCACCGAACTTGGCAAGAAATCCCTACGGGATTCTTGCAGTCGTCCTGTGTTTGTCTTATACCAGTACGATATCGGAGTTTGATGCTTTGCATCAAACTTTGATGGCGGCTCAGGGACTTGATTAGCCAAAACTGCCTTGCCGCCTATATTATACCATAAATTACGCATCAGTAAATAGTTTTCATGTATTTAATTGTAGGGATTGATTGAATTTTAATAGACGATATGATATGATAACAAACATAAAATCCTTATAAAATGGGCAGGAGGTTCTGTAAATATGAGCCATCAGGAAAAAGAGCTTCAAAAGATACTGATTGTCGATGATTCAGAAATGAATCGGGCCATTTTGACTGATATGCTGGAAAACGAATATGAAATATTAGAAGCGGAAAATGGAGTAGAAGCGATTAATATATTACAAAAGTATAGCGTGGAAATTTCATTAGTTCTTTTAGATATAGTCATGCCAGAGATGGATGGCTTTGAGGTTCTGCAGGTTATGAATGAAAGCGGCTGGATTGAAGACATTCCAGTCATCATGATCTCAGCCGAGACAGCCTCTAAACATATGCAGAAGGCGTATGAGCTAGGCGTGACCGAGTTTATTGGACGGCCGTTTGATGTGATGGTTGTGCGGCATCGTGTGGTCAATACCATTCTTTTATACACAAAGCAAAAGCGCCTTACCAGCTTGGTTGCAGATCAGGTTTATGAAAAAGAACAGCGCAGCAATCTGCTGATTAACATTTTAAGCCATATTGTAGAATTTCGTAATGAAGAGAGTGGGTTGCATGTACTCCATATTCGGACGCTGACGGAAATTCTGTTAAAGCAGCTGGTACAAAAAACAGATCGATATGCACTTTCTCAGGAGGATATCGGGCTCATTGGCCTGGCATCGGCCCTGCATGATGTCGGTAAGATGGCCATTCCGGATGAGATTTTAAATAAACCGGGCAGGCTGACAAAAGAGGAATTTGAGGTAATCAAGACGCATACCACTGCCGGCGCCAAGATATTGGAAGCTCTGCCGTGGTATGAGAGTGAAAGCCTTGTGAAGATTGCTTATGAAATATGCCGCTGGCACCATGAACGGTATGATGGAACGGGATATCCGGATGGATTAAAAGGAGATGAAATTCCGATTTCTGCGCAAATTGTGGCGCTGGCCGATGTGTATGATGCGCTGACAAGCGAACGGGTATATAAGAAAGCCATTCCGCATGAAGAAGCAGTGCAGATGATTCTAGGCGGGCAGTGCGGCAATTTTAATCCGCTGGTTTTAGAATGCCTGCAGGATGTGCACGAGCTTATCAAAGAAGAGCTTACAGAAGACTCGCCTGTTAAGGCAAACCGAAGAGAGATGCAAAGCATTGCACAGGCCATGATGGGGCATGAGGAGCTCTCAGCTTCCGAACGGACATTAAAGCTGCTGGAGCATGAAAGGATGAAATACGATTTCTTTGCTGCGCTCAGTCAGGAAATTCAGTTTGAATATACAATATCACCCTCGATGATTACTCTTAACGATTGGGGGGCAGAGAAGCTTGGATGCGGCAAGGTACTGGTAGGTCCCTTCGATAACGAAAAGATTTTTTCTGTATTTTCGAGAAAAAATATGAGGATTCTTTCTGAGGAGATCCATAGCACGACAACAGAGCAGCCGGTGGTGCAGTACGACTGTCAGCTGACGATTAACGGCGAGGAAAGGTGGACGCGCATCATTGCAAGAGCGATCTGGTCTACTGACGAGCCGCCGCGCTATATCGGAACAATAGGGAAGGCTATTGATATACATGAGACACATAAGGAAATGGAAACCCTGAAAAGGCTTGCGTTTCACGATTCGCTTACCGGTCTGCTTAACCATGCGCATGCAAAAGAGCGTATTATACAGCGAATGGAGGAGCGGCCCTTCAGCAAATATGCGCTGGTCATGTTTGATGTGGATCATTTTAAGAATGCCAATAATCATTATGGGCATATGTTTGGAGACCGGCTTTTAATCTATATGGCAGAAAAGCTGCGGCAGGCAATACGGGGCGGCGATATTGCCGCGCGTGTAGGCGGCGACGAATTTCTGATCTTCTTAGAGTACAAAGAAGAAATTGATGCCGGGATTAACAGAATATTTAATACGCTCTGCGGACAGTATGAAGAGTTTCCTATTTCGCTGAGTATGGGAATTGCAAAATCAGAGATGGTCGGCAATGACTACGATACATTGCTGCATGCAGCCGATAAGGCGCTTTATGCGGTTAAGCGGGATGGCAGAAAGCAATACCGCTTTTATGATGATTCAATGCAAGGGATGTTCTCTGCGCTTTCACCGATTGAAAGTGATGAAGAAAACCACAGGGAGGAAAAAGAATGAATTTACAGGAATGCTATGCTGCACTTGGCGGCAATTATGAGGATGTACTGGCGCGGCTGCGCAGTGAAAAACTGGTGCAGAAGTTTGTGCTTAAGTTTGTGGATGATAAAAGCTATGCGCTGCTTTGCAGCTCGCTGTCGGAGGGAAATTACGAAGAGGCCTTCCGGGCTGCGCATACCATTAAAGGAATGTGTCAGAATCTGAGTTTTTCTGCTTTGCAGGAGTCAAGCAGCGAGCTTACAGAAAAGCTGCGCAGCGGGCAGAAGCCGGGCGAGGAAGCGGTGCAAAAAGTACAAGAGGATTATCAGCGCACGGTTGCCGCCATTGAAGAGCTGAAGGCATCCGCAGAATAAAATAATGGAGAGACTTAGCCGATGAAAAATAAGCCAATACGGACAGTTACGCTGGGCCTGACGGGAGTTGCCCTTCTTTGTGTAGCGATTTTTACATTTTTGATGCTGTATATGCAAAAACGCAGTTCCAATACGATTGCCGAAGTGGGGACATTTTATATGTCTAATATGGGCGATCGCATTACCGAGCATTTTGAAACCGTGATGCAGCTGCGCCTTGAGCAGGTGGAGACGATGGTGGAGGCAGTTCCACTGCAGGGCGGTACATATGACGAAATCAGACAAAGGCTGGAGGAGCTGGGGCGTGTACGTGATTTCAATTCACTGGCGCTTTGTTCGAGAGGCGGTCATTTCGATATGATATACGGCAAGGAGGGGACACTAGTAGATCCCGAATCCTTTTTCAATTCCTTAAAGAAGGGAGAAAAGAAGGTGGCCGTGGGCGTTGATTCGACGGGAGAGAAGGTTGTGCTGATCGGCGTGCCAGCCGTTTACAGGATGCAGAGCGGTGAACTGAGCATGGCCTTAGTAGCCGCAATTCCGGCCAGCTATGTGAGCGAAACGCTGCAGCTCGACAAACAGGACTCGCTGGTCTTTTCCCATATCATTCGTTCTGACGGCACTTATGTGATCCGCGGAGCAGAGGATGGTCACGAATCGTATCTGGACCGCGTGCGCGAAGAGTTTGAGGAGACGGACGGAAAAACCGCCGAGCAGTATGCCAGTGAGATGCACAGCGCTATGCAAAACAAAGAAGAATATATTGCCATTTATAAAGTCGACGGAGAGCGCCGGCAGATGCACTGTGTTGCGCTTCCGTATTCGGAATGGAATTTGGTGACAATCATGCCCTACGGTCCGCTTGACGAGTCGGTGAACGATCTGAGCAATCAGTGGTTTAATATGATGCTGAGCGGATGCGGCGTCATCCTGCTTGCGCTTACGCTGGTCTTTTCTATTTATATCAGGCTGATTCAAAAGCAGATGAAGGCCCTGGAAAAGGCGAGGGAAACGGCTGAGCAGGCAACCCGCGCCAAGAGTGAATTTCTTTCTAACATGAGCCATGATATCCGTACGCCCATGAACGCTATTGTGGGCATGACCGCCATCGCAACGGCCAACATCCAAAATACGCAGCAGGTACAGGACTGCCTGAAAAAGATTTCATTATCAGGACGGCATTTATTGGGTCTGATCAATGATATTCTGGATATGTCAAAGATTGAAAGCGGCAAGATGACGCTGCATATGGATCAGGTATCGCTGAGAGAGGTTATGGATAGCATTGTCAGCATCATGCAGCCGCAGGTCAAGACGAAGCAGCAGAAATTTGATGTATTTATTCATGATATTTCAGCCGAAAATGTGTATTGCGACGGCGTACGGTTCAATCAGGTGCTGCTCAACCTGCTTTCTAATGCGCATAAGTTTACCCCCACGGGGGGAACGATTCAGATCGCACTTCATGAAGAAGACTCTCAGAAGGGCGAGAAGTATATTCGGATCCATCTGCATGTCAAGGATAACGGAATCGGTATGACGCCGGAGTTTCAGAAGAAAATTTTTGAGTCCTTTGAGCGGGAAAACAATCTTAGCGTGCAAAAGACAGAGGGAAGCGGCCTCGGTATGGCGATTACCAAGTATATCATTGATGCCATGGGCGGTACAATCGAGGTAGAAAGTGCGCCTAACCAGGGAACAGAATTCCATGTCGTATTGGATCTGGAAAAGGCGGAAGTCAAGGAAGAGGATATGATGCTGCCGGAGTGGAATATGCTGGTGGTGGACGATGATGAGCAGCTGGGCGAGAGCACGGTGTCAACACTGAAGTCGATTGGCATTAAGGCAGAATGGGCCTTGGATGGAGAAACAGCCATTGCCATGGTGGATCAGCGTCATAGTCAGCATAGGGATTATGAGATTATTCTGATGGACTGGAAGCTGCCGGGAATGGACGGCATTACAACGGCTAAAGAGATACGGCGCCATATGGGTGGTGATGTTCCGATTCTTTTAATCTCCGCTTACGATTGGAGCGATGTAGAGGAAGCGGCCAAAGATGCCGGAATCAATGGATTCATTTCAAAGCCGCTGTTTAAATCCACGTTATTCTATGGACTAAAACAGTACGTTAATGCAGAGGAGCAAAAGGAAGAACAAGAGACCGTGCAGGCTCAGTCTAAGCTGGAAGGAAAAAGAATCCTGCTGGCAGAGGATAATGATCTTAACTGGGAGATTGACGAAGCACTTTTGGGCGAGGAAGGTCTTTTATTGGAGCGAGCAGAGGATGGACAGATCTGCGTGGATATGTTTAAGCAATCAGAAGTGGGCTATTATGATGCCGTGCTCATGGATATTCGGATGCCCAATATGACGGGATATGAAGCAGCTAAAGCGATCCGGGCGCTGGAGCGCGCCGATCACGATCTGCCGATTATTGCGATGACGGCAGATGCTTTTTCAGATGATATCCAAAAGAGTCTGGACAGCGGCATGAATGCGCATGTAGCCAAGCCGATTGATATCAAACTGGTAATGAAACAGCTTGAAAAATTCGTGAAATAATATGCAGAATTGGATGGAAAGGGCTAGGCGTGAAAAAAGGTGATTCGAATGAATCACCTTTTTTAATGCGGCCGCATATACTAGGCAAAAACAGGAGAATTTCTTATGGCAGATTCTTTTGGTACATTGCGTATACAGACAAGGACAGAGCTCGGGTTTAATCCCGTTCCGGATGCTACCGTTACCATTCGTCCCTCTGGCAGCGAGCAAGTGATTGAGGTGCTGCGCACGGATGAATCAGGCAATACACCGGCGGCTGAGCTGCCCACACCGGACGTAGCCTATTCCTTGGAGCCGCAGGAGGAGGTCAAACCATATTCTACTTATGATATTACAGTAGAATCCGCGGAGATGGAGACGGTGCGCATCATGGGCACACAGATATTGGCTGGACAGGAATCCATTCAGGAGGTCAGAGCAATATCACGGGCAGAGGAGGGGTTTGCCTCCTTTTCAAACGGCTCTTCTATGATCGAGATCGGCCCTAATACGCTTTGGGGAGAATTTCCGGCCAAGATACCGGAGGAGGAAGTGAAGCCTCTGCCGGATTTTGGCGATGATTTTGTGGTGCTGCCCAATGTGGTGGTGCCTGAATTTGTTATTGTGCATGATGGAAGGCCCAATGAAAACGCCGCCAATTATTGGGTTCCCTACGCTACCTATATTAAAAATGTAGCCAGCAGCGAGATTTATGCTACATGGCCCGAATCGACCCTGATTGCCAATGTGTTGGCCATCATGTCATTTACGCTTAACAGAGTGTATACAGAATGGTATCCGTCAAAAGGATATCCGTTTACGATTACAACCTCCACTGCTTATGATCAAAAATTCATTTATGGCCGCAATATCTTTGAAAGCATTTCCAATGCAGTGGACAGCGTATTTACAAACTATATCACGCGTCCCGACATCATCCAGCCGCTATTTACACAGTACTGCGACGGGAAGCGCGTGACCTGTCCCGGCTGGCTCTCGCAGTGGGGGTCCAAATCGCTGGGAGATCAGGGCTACAGCGCGCTCAATATACTGCGGTATTATTATGGCTATGATATCACGCTGGATACGGCGGAGCGCGTGGAGGGCGTACCGGCCTCCTATCCCGGAACACCGCTGCGAAACGGAGACAGCGGGCCCAATGTACGGATCATTCAAAGTCAATTAAAGCGAATCCGGCAAAATTATCCGGCGATCCCCGATCTGGCAGTGGATGGAATCTTTGGGCGGGGCACTGAAGCATCGGTCCGCAAATTTCAGTCTATTTTTAATCTCGCGCCGGATGGGGTTGTCGGCAAGGGCACATGGTACCGCCTGTCGCAGATCTATACGGCTGTAAGCGGGATCGCTGAGCTATGATCGGATACTGACCTCGCCATACAAGAGGGCTTCTTCAGACCCGTCCGCATTTCTCACCAGCAGCTGCCCCTCGGGAGTGATGGCCAGTGCGGTTGCTTCCCGGGTTGCACCGTTTTGTAAAATGCAGATCGGCTTCCCGGGAAGCAGGTTTAGGCGTGCATATTCTGCCATCACAGAGGGATCGTCAAGACAGCGCAAAAGCTCGTTAACAATGGCGCCGGCAAGCTCGCAGCGACCGCCGGGCAGCGGCACATCTAGCTGCTGCTGCAGGCTGCCGGCAAGGCAGGCAATTTCGTCTGGGAAGCCGCCTTGCGGCGGAAAAAGGTTCAGGCCTACGCCGATCACGACAAAATCCATATGCCCGGTTTCAAAATCGGTGACAGCCTCTGTCAGGATGCCGCCGATTTTTTTGTGATGGCAAAACAGATCGTTTACCCACTTGATTTCGAGCTCAAGCTGATAGAGGCGGCGAACAGCGCGGCATACGGCTACGGCCGCTGCTGCCGTAAGAGTGAGGCTGCTTTCGAGTGTTTGCTGGGGGCGCAGCAAAATGCTTAGATAAAGGCCTGTTTTAGGCGGGGAATAGAAGCTGTGGTCACGCCGGCCGCGGCCGGCGGTCTGGGAGTCGGCAATGACAAGAGATCCTTGGGGCAGCGCCTCGGCGAGGGCGAGCTGCTTTAGGGTCTGATTGGTGGAGGGTGTTTCGGACAGGACGGTGACCGACACATCGGGGTGCTCCAGATAGGGGAGGAGCGCCTGAGCGGACAGGATATCGCTTTGGGCGGGCAGGCGATAGCCTCGGTTGGATACAGCTTCGATGGGATACCCCTCCTCGCGGAGGGAGTTTATGGCTTTCCAGATTGCATTGCGTGAGCAGCCGAGCGATGCGGCCAGAGCAGCGCCGGATAAAAAGATCCCCTTGCTTTTTTCGAGCGCGGCTAATAGGTTGAGTTTGATGGACATGATACCCTCGGAAAAGTTGTTTTAAGTCTTGGTAAATGTTGATTTTATATTATAGCAAAGAGCGGCATCCTTTTCAAGGGTTTATGATTCGGCGGCAGTATACATGTCTGACAATCCTACATTTGAGAAATGATGGGACTGCTACGTAAAGTAGCATAAAAAATGAAAATGGAATCCCTGATTGCTTGCAATGTAAAGCAGACTTTTCTATACTGAACTGGTCATATTAAAATGAGGAGGCTATAAGCATGACATTTGCAGAAAAATTGAAATTCATCCGTAAGCGGGCAGGGATGTCTCAGGAGCAGCTGGCAGAAAAGCTTAGCGTATCAAGACAGGCCGTTACAAAATGGGAAACGGATGCGGGGATTCCGGATATTGAAAACATGATGGCAATTTCTGCTTTGTTTGATATTTCTATCGATGAGCTGCTTTCCGGTGAAAAAGAGATTAAAAAGCAGACGGAATATCTTTTTGAAAGCGTCACAGAGTATGATGTTGACGAAATGAAACGCTATGACATGAAGCTTGGAGGAGCCAAGCAATTGATACTGTCAGGCTATGAAGGGGAAAAGGTTCGTATTCGGCTGGCATCCAATACCCTCTCTACGATCCAGAATGATTTTAAAATTAAAATTGATGATACCCCCAAGCGGATGGATGTGGAGGTGAACCGTAGAAACGGTGTCTCTGAAGCGATGGCGAAGGAGGCAATCAGTATTTTTGTCCAGATTCCATCCCAGTATGTCAGGAAAATGGAGTGTGCGGTCAATGCGGAGCGTATAGAAATCCCATCCCTGGAGTGTGATAGTTTAGAGCTTGACGTAAAGACATCTAAAATTGTTCTGGGAGATGTTTCGGGTATGATAGAGATAGATTGCAATCTTGATATGGAAGTCATCTGCCATTCGTTAAATGCCGAGATAGCCATCAATCAGGTATCGGCAACTTCAAAAATTCATATCCCAGAGGATGCTGTGTTTACTGCCGTTACAAAAGGGATCGGAACAAGTATCTCCTATGAAAAGGAGGGGCAGCGTGCAGAGCGCTTTGATACGCCCGGAGCAGAAAACATCATTGAGCTGAATGGCATAAGGAGCGAGCTTATTATCTGTGCTTTTAAGAAAGAGCAGCAGATGGCTAATCAGGAAAGAAAAATGAAGGAATGAGCAATTTAGAAAAAATTCAAAAGGGCATGAGCGTATTACAGGTATTCTCAAAAATTATTTTAATATTTGCTGCCGTGGGCGTAGCTTTAACGTCCATTAGTGCGGTACTCGTAGCGGCAGATGTATTAAACGCAGAAAATCAGTTTTTCCGTTTCTTAGCGGTTGAGGCTGGAGTGAGTAAGGAACAGATCATAGGGATTCTGACCGCTGCGGCTATTTCTCTGCTGTTTGGTGGCATTCTTACAGCATTTGCTTATCGGTATTTCACGGCAGAGCTGAAAGAGGGTACGCCATTTACAAATGCAGGTGCAGACAGGATAAAACAGCTGGGAGTTGTTATGGTTGTCGTATCTGTTATATCCACAGCCATAGCAGAGGGGATCTATGAAAGAATGAGCCAAGTAGAATGGAATAGATTTGATGATACCGGTAGTATAGCATTTGGCATTTTTTTGATAGCACTTTCTGTTGTTATCCGGTATGGGGCGAAAAAGGAGCAAAAAAATAAGGAATAACAGTACGAGATACCTCCTATAAAACGGGAGGTATCTCGTGTGTTTATTTATAGATTCCCATTATTTTGCAGGCTTTGAATCCCCTGGGGGATATATTCACCGGCTGTTACTGACACGGTCTGTACCTGGCCGGTACGGGAGATTTCGATCGTAAGCGTATCACCGACGGAAACTTCCTTAAGCAGAGTCTTGATTTCTTCGATAGAAGAGACGGACTGATTGTTGATAGAAAGAACCCGGTCACCGGGCAAAAGGCCGGCTTGATCAGCGGCGCCGCCCTCGGTGATGCTGTAAATATAGATGCCCTGTTCAGATACCCGGTACATCCATGCCATCTGATCGCTGTTAATGTCAAGAAGAGAAACGCCGAGGCTCACACGGCCTTTTACATAGCCATAGGTTTTGAGATCCTCTAATATGGTCACAATATTATCGACGGGAATGGCAAAGCCCAGTCCCTCTACATCGGTGCCAGAGGATTTAGCAACCACGAGACCGATGAGATTTCCCTGTGCATTGAAAAGACCGCCGCCTGAGTTGCCGGGATTGATGGCAGCATTGGTCTGCAGAAGAGACATGGTCTGACCATCTAATGTGATGCTACGGTCAAGGGCGCTGATGATGCCGTCCGTTACAGTGCCGCCCAGCTGCCCAAGCGGGTTTCCAATGGCAACCACGGTCTGGCCTACAATTAAATCAGAGGAGGTGCCAATGGAGGCGGGGGTGAGGCCGGAGGCTTCGATCTTTAAAAGGGCTACGTCAAGCTGGTCGTCAAGCCCAACCAGCGTTGCAGGATAAACCTCTCCGCTTTGCAGCGTTACATTGATGCGCGTTGCATTTTCGATTACGTGGTGGTTGGTAATAATATATCCGTCATCGGTTACGATCACGCCGGAGCCGGCGCCGGATGAAATATACTGCTGGAGCATGGTGCCCGTCTGAACGGATTCGGTGGTAATCTCAACCACGCTGGGGGAAGCTTTCGCAGTAATTTCAGGGATGGTCAGCGCATCTTCTTCTGTTTTAGCCATTTTCAGAGCTAAACTAGAAGGATTGGAGGGCTGGCTTGGGTTGGAAGGCGCATTTGCGGAGGGGGTCGATGCATCGGAGGAGAAGGCACCGCGCAGAGCCCAAGCGCTGCCAAAGCAAATGCCTCCAAATAAAACAGAGCAGCAAAGGATCAGCGCAATGACACGGCTGCGGCTAAAGGTTTTTGACCGGGGACGATACGGGGCGGGCGTTCCCTCGGGGGAAGACTCGCAGGTATGATAAAAAGAATCAGGTTTATTCATGTCTGTCATAACAATAATGACCTCCTTGATGTTTGATAGGGGTATTGTATCTTATAATTTTGTCCAAAGTATGTAAAACCTATGATCAGTTTTTAACAAGTTTATGAAAAATTTGCAAACAAAAAAGTATCGCTTCTATGAGAAGAGGCGATACTTTTTAGAATGTTAAAGCTTTGGCCGGTTATGGTTGATCCGGGAGGAGTGAATGCAGATCGATACCGGTAATCTGATGGAGACGAAGCGCTGTGTCTAGATTGGGTACGCGTATGCCAAGTTCAAGATCTTTATATCCCCGTGAAGAAAGAGAACAAAGCTCAGCCATATCTTCCTGCGACAGGTTCTGCGATTTCCGGTATGTAAACAGGCGTTGTGAAAGCGACTGGCGGATCTGATCTTTACCCATGATATCACCTCCTTTCAAATTGGTATAAAAAATATTATAGTTCAAAAGGAGTAGAACATACAGGAAGCAAACTTACCATATTGGCAGAACAGGCCGGTTTTATAATTTTGATGGAATAATAAATATTTAATAATAAAACGCAAAACCCCTCCCATATAAAAAGGGAGGGGGAGAAAACTTAAAAAAATCAGTGCTGAGAGGTATGATATTTGTACTGCAGATAATCGTAGAAAATACGCAGCTCTTCGATTCCTTCCGGAGGAAGAAAGGTGAGATCCTCATTCAATTGTCTGGCGATGCCATGCTCATAGAGCCCTTCGCCGGTGGCTAGATATTCAATGGTAACGTCAAAGAAGTGTGCAAGCCGCGCGGCGGTAAGAAGATCAGGCGAGCGCCTGTCATGTTCGTATTGCGAGTACGCCTGAGAAGAAATCTGGAGGGCGGCAGCAACATCCTTCTGCTTTAGATTGCGGCGTTCCCGCAAGTCGACTAAACGACTGCCTAAAGTATTGCGATAATTAACCATAGAATAACCATCCTTGAAAATGAAACAGATTGTGAATAATGTTATATTACCATAATTTCAAATAGGCATTCATTTTTTAAACAAAACGTATAAAAGGGTCAGAACGAGGAAGATTAAAGAATAATATTTTCATTGACGCAGCCCCATATCGATGGTATGATGGGAGCATGATTTTTCATATTAAGAAGGAGGAGAAAAATGAATCAGATGAATCCAGGGGATCCGACAAAAGGTATAGCGATTGCGTCTATGGTGTGCGGTATTATCAGCGTAGTATTTTGCTGGTTTGGATACTTTGCTATTGTAGCGCTGGCGCTGGGTATTGTGGCAATTATTCTTTCTGTTAAGGCAGGAAAAGAAGCGCCGAACGGTCAGCGTCCCGGCATGGCTACGGCAGGCTTAGTGCTTGGTATCATTGGCGTTGTTTTGTCCGGTATCATATTTGCCTGTGCATTAGTTGCCTGCGGCTCTGTAGGCTGCGCTGCCTGTGCAGCTGGCCTGTAAGAGATGTATCCTTTTATACGGATAGCAGGAAACAATCTATCTACATATGCCCTTATGGCATTGGTGGGCGCCCTTATTGCCGGAGGCTTTGCGGAGCATCAGGCGGTGAAAAGGGGCGCCCATCCCTTTTATATGATTGAGGTGCTGCTGTATGGAGCGGTGGGCGTTTTTTTAGGAGGCCATCTGCTATACGGCCTGGTGCATATAAAAGAGCTGAAGGATGGATTTTTGCAGGCGTTTGGCGGACAGGTATTTTATGGTGGACTGCTGGGCGCGTTAGCAGTCGGCGCTATTGTGATTAAAAGAAAAGGATATCCCAAGGCGCTGTATTATGATGTGTCAGCGACGGCGATTCCGTTGTTTCATGGATTTGCCAGGATTGGCTGTTTTTTGGTAGGATGCTGCTATGGGGTTGAGTCAGAGCACGGCTTTACCTATACGCAGGCGCTCATTCATTCGGCCAATGGTGTAAATCGCTTTCCGGTGCAGCTGTTAGAGGCAGGGCTTAATTTTGTCTTATTTGGCATTCTGTATGCGCTGCTGAGAAAGGGACGCTGTGCCGGCAGTCTTTTGTATATTTATCTCAGCTGCTATGCGGTGATCCGCTTCGGTCTTGAATTTTTGCGCGGCGATTATGCGCTGCGCGGTATGTGGCTTGGACTTTCCACCTCACAGTGGATTAGTGCGGCGATCATAGCGGCAGTGCTCGTTAGAACGGCGTATAAAAAAATGGCTTCTTAGGTTTTATCCTATAGAAGCCATTTTTTTATAATAATGTGATGAGCCAAATGACAAAGGCAAGACCGCCTAGAAATGCAGTGCCGATAAGGAGTGCGGCCTTTAACGCTGCCAGAGCATAGAGGCGGCGCTCCGTGGACGTAAAGGCAGGCGCATCCTCGGGGGAGGAAGAGGGGGCAGAGGCTTGCTCTTCGGCAGAAAGCATAGAGGCAATTACGCGCCCGTCATCATCAGGGGCCCTTTTACTACGCATCATGAGTATCAAACCGGTGACATACCACATAATGGCCTGCCCCGACCTCGTGTTGAACGGGCACTTCTGTTTTGCAGCGCTCGGTTGCATAGGGACAGCGTGTATGGAATTTGCAACCGGAGGGAGGATTGGCAGGAGAAGGGATCGAGCCCTGCAGTACCATTCTATTCATCTTGGCATGGGGATCTGGAATAGGAATGGCAGAAAAGAGCGCCTTGGTATAGGGATGAAGAGGTGCTTGGAAAATATCCTTGGTATCGCCGTATTCTACAAGACCGCCTAGATACATGACGCCCACGGTATCGGAGATGTGCTCTACAACAGAGAGGTCATGTGAAATGAACAGGTAGGTTAGCGAGTGTTTTTCCTGCAGATCCTTTAAAAGATTGATGATCTGTGCCTGAATCGATACATCCAGTGCGGAAACCGGCTCATCGCAGACGATAAATTCAGGGTCTAGGGCTAATGCGCGGGCAATGCAGATACGCTGGCGCTGGCCTCCGGAGAATTCATGAGGGTACCGCTCCTTGTGAAACGGCTGCAAACCGCATTGATCCATAATATGATCAATGTATTCCTCTAGCTGATTTTTGGGGACTAGCTGATGTTCGCGCACGGCCTCACCGATAATTTCGCCAACAGGAAGGCGGGGAGAGAGGCTGGAAAAGGGATCTTGAAAGATCATCTGCATTTTTGGCCGCAGTGCACGCAGCTGTTTTGCAGAGAGATCATACACCTCTTGACCGTTAAACAGCACCTCGCCGCCGGTTTTTTCTCCGGATAGGCGCAGAATCGTGCGTCCGGCGGTAGTTTTTCCGCATCCGGATTCGCCCACGAGTCCCATGGTGGTGCCGCGCTTAAGGCGGAAGGTTACACCATCCACAGCCTTTACCTGCCCGATGGTCTTGGTTACCATGCCGCCTTTAATGGGAAAATACTTCTTTAGATCCTTGACCTCCAAAATATAAGGAGAAGCAGAGGCATTAGCGGGATTCGTTTTCATTGGATATACCCTCCTTTGGAGCATCTTGAAAAGCACTGTAGCGGTGACAGCTCACCTTATGCGTAGGAGAAAGGCTGATTTCGCAGGGGTATTCCCCGCTGCAGCTCGGAACCTGCTGTTCGCATCGATCGCGGAAATAACAGTAGTCAGGCATGTTGATTGGATTGGGAACCTTGCCGGGGATGCAGTAAAGTCGCTCGATGGCTTTGCCGACTACAGGCTTAGAAGCCATAAGACCAATTGTATAAGGGTGGGATGGGTGTTCAAAAATTTCCTGCACGGTCCCCTTTTCTACGACGCGTCCGGCGTACATAACAACTACATAATCTGCCATCTCTGCGATTACACCTAGGTCATGAGTAATGAGCATGATGGAGGAGTTGATTTTGTCTTTTAATTCGCGCAGCAAATCCAGAATCTGTGCTTGGATGGTCACATCAAGAGCAGTTGTGGGCTCGTCGGCAATAATAACCTTGGGGCTGCATGCGAGAGCCATGGCAATCATAATACGCTGACGCATACCGCCGGAAAGCTCATGAGGAAACATCTCGTATACGCCTTCGCTGTTTGCAATGCCCACCGTTTTCAGGAGCTCAATGGTACGGTTTTTAATATCAGCTTTCGAGTACTTTTGATCGGCGCTGTGATGAAGGGCGATGACCTCATCGACCTGATTGCCGATGCGAAATACCGGATTGAGCGATGTCATGGGCTCTTGAAAAATCATCGACATATAATTGCCGCGCAGGCGCTGCATTTGATCCACAGGCATTTTGGTGATGTCATAGGCTTTATCGCCTAAATTGAGACGAATAGAGCCTTCTACGATCTGACCCTGAGGACGCTGCAAAAGCTGCATGAGCGAAAGGCTGGTGACGGACTTGCCGCATCCAGATTCACCGACGATACCCACAGTCTTTCCGATGGGAATATCAAATGTGACACCATCCACGGACTTTACAGTGCCGGTATCTGTGAAGAAATAGGTGTGGAGATTATCGAATTCGACAGCGTTTTGCGGGTTGTGCATCTGAGTCAGATATTCACTTTCGGATACGTTCTTGCGTTTATACTGCTTTTCCAGCTCGTTCGTGATGCGCCGGTTGGCCTTGGCGATGCGCCGCGCCTCTTTTGCAGTAAGATAACCCTCTGCGTGTTTTTTCGCCATATTCTATACCTCCTTTATCGTTTCATTCTGGGATCGAAAGCGTCTCGCAGACCATCGCCCACGAAGTTAAAGCCGAGCACGGTGATCAGCAGACAGATGCCTGCGGGAATCCAGATAAACCAGTAGTTGGTCATTACAAAAGCGTTGTTGACATCGGTAATGATATTGCCCCATGAGGCAAACGGAAACTTAACACCCAGGCCTAAGAAAGAAAGCGTGGCCTCGGTCAAGATGGTGGAGCCCAGGCTCATCGTGCAGGTTACGATCAGCTGCGGAATGACATTGGGAATCAGATGACGGAAAATGCGCCTAGAGACTCGGATGCCGCAGGCCTCGGCTGCTGTCATAAACTCCTGCTCGCGCAGAGAAAGAATCTGTCCGCGCACCAGCCGTGCGATGGAGGGCCAGCTTAGGAAGCCGAGGATTAGCATCAGAAAAAGCATACGAAGCTTCGGATCTACCTGCATGTTATCCATAGCGGCCCCGATAATGATCAAAAGCGGTGTGGAGGGAATGCAGTAAAAGACATCGACAATTCGCATGATCAGATTATCAACCCAGCGCCCGAAATAACCAGCAATGCCGCCTAGAAGCACGCCCAGAAAAGCGGCAATCAGAACCACGATAAATCCAATCATCAGGGACACACGCCCGCCGTACATCAGCCGCGTCAGCATATCCATTCCGTTGCGGTCGGTCCCCAGAGGATGAGCCTTGGAAGGGGTGCTGTAGCCGTCATATACATAAGTCTCGGTAGATTGTGAGACAGACCAGCTATTAGTATCGGCCTTGTAAGTGATGAGATAGTCAGATTGCTTGCCGTTTTCGTCGGTGTAAGCAAATTCACTGTCCTCAGCATCGATTGCTTGCTCCAGCGATTCTTTGAAATCTCGGGTGATATTTACGCCGTTTTCCTGAGCCTGCACAACGAAGCGGCTGATATAGCCTATTACGGCAGAGCCGTCAAGAATGTTGCCGGCATCATCCAGACCGTATTCCTTTCCGTCTGCAGTAAAGCGGCTCTGGCCATTCGCGTAAGCAATTAGCGCCGCGCGCTTTGCAGAAAAGGAGAGATCCTGTGTCTCGCTGTTGACGATATCCTTGAAGGCAATGGCCAGGGGGGAATCGTCCAGTAATATGGTGTACAGGTCGGGGCCTTCGGCAGTGATTTGATAGGAAATGTCCTTATAGGTGAAGGAATCGGCTTTTTTGCTGATTGCAAGCAGGAATTGGGCTTGCAAAATAGAACCAAATTCCTGATTTTCAGCGGCCAAATAGCGGAAATCGTCGTTTCGAACGACACCGACGTACTCCTTGTTCATCTGAGTATAGGTGTAGAATTGCTCGTCTTCGCCGTAAGGGGTGAGCAGGCCGCCCAGAAAAGAGAAGATAAACATGGACAGCAATAGGACGAGCCCAATGACAGCTAGACGGTTGCGGAAAAATCGTTTGACAACGAGGGCGCCGGGGGATAGGGATTTGACGCGCCGGTCGTCGTTTAAGGAAAGCTGATGTGTTTCCATGAGGTTACCTCCTTTCTTATGCGATGCGTACGCGCGGGTCGACCACGGCGTAGAGAATATCGGAAATAAAGTTGCCTGCCAGCGTGAGAATGGCGAGGAAGGTCATGTAGAACATGGAAAAGGGAATGTCGCCGGCGAGCATGGCCTGATAGGAGGTCCAGCCGATACCAGGGATGGAAAAGAGGGTTTCGGTGATCAGTGCACCGGAAAAAAGCCCGGGCAGGGAGCCGCCGATGATGGTGACGAGCGGGATCAACGTATTGCGAAATGCGTGATGATAAATGACTTTTTTCTCGGATAGGCCCTTGGCACGTGCGGTACGGATGTAATCAGAGCTTAAGACCTCGAGCATGTTAGTGCGGGTATATCGCATCAGTGAGCCGATTGAAACGATGACTAAGGTGAGAATGGGCAGCACGAGATGATTTGCTTTGTCCCAGAACTGTCCCCAGCTGCTTAGCTGTGCATAATCGCGGCCTACTAAGCCATAGAGATCAAACCAGCCAAGCTTGACGGAAAAGCCGAGCTTGAGCAGCGTAGCGAAGAAAAAGGTAGGCAGCGAGATGCCGACCAAGGCGCCGGCAGTGATAAAATAATCTGTTTTAGAATACTGCTTGGTGGCGGCGATGATGCCCAGCGGAATCGCAATCACAAGCTCTAAAATAAAGCTGATAGCGCCCGTGGTGAAGGAGAGCCAGATGACTTCCTTGAATTTATCCAGTACGGGGACGGTATATTTCCAGCTGTCGCCGAAATTGCCGGCAAGCGCGTCGCTGAGCCAGGTGAAATAACCGGGGATCAGATTTTTGTCTAGTCCGTAGGCGGCATTTAGCTGTGCCATCCATTCCTCAAAGGGTTTGGCGCCTGGCGCCTGAGCGAGCTGCATGGCCATGTTTTCCACAAAGGAACCGGGCAGGCTGCGCATGAGCGCGTAGATGATGAAGGTGACGCAAAACAGAATGAGGATGGAGAGAAATAAGCGTTGAATAATGAATTTGCGCATGAAAGTTCCTCCTGTTTGACAGATAATGATACGGAAAGCCCGAAAGACGGCGATTGGCCGATCTTCGGGCTTCGTAGTTGGTACAGATGAGCTGCATTTTAGTTCATCTGCAGGGTTTGAATTTCACTCATCCAGCTCCAGTAGGGGGTCATGTCGGGTGTCAGGGAACTGATATTGACACGCTCGGTGGAGAAGATATAGCATTCGCTTCTCTGGTAGATTGGAATTTCTACCGCCCAATCCATAACGATTTCCATCGCGGCCTTGTAGAGCCCTTTGCGGTAGGTCTGATCGGTGGACTGACGGGCTGAAGTGATGAGCTCATCTAGATCCTCGTCGAAGATCCGATAGTAGTTGGTAGAGCCAAGGCTGTGATAAATCTGGTACATGTCGGGATCAGGCGTTGCACCCCAAGCCGCTACCCAGATGTCGGCTACACCGGATTGATAGGTCTGATAGAGCTCGGCGGCAGTAGCGATATCGTTGATGGATAACGTAAAGCCGATTTTAGCGAGTGCATCAGAGGCGTTCTTTAACAGGAGGAAGGACGGATGAGATCCGTTGCCGTTGGCGCCGATATTCACCTGATATTCGAGTTTGGCTCCTGCAGGAGCAGCCGTCAGCTTGCCGTTTTCAACGGTATAGCCGGCTGCCTCGAAAAAGCTGAGGGCAGCGTCCAGAGCGGCTTGATAACGCTCTTCGGCGGACATGCCGTCGGTGTAGATGGCTTTGCCGCTGGCGTCGACCGCATAAGCGACCTGATAGCCGTCGTCGGTTACCTGCGGAGCTGCCCATGAGGTGCTGGAAATCGGATAATTAATGACGGAAGCCGTATCGCCATAATAAGAATCGATTCCCTCTGCCCGATAGGCGGAGATAACGGTGGCAATGGCTTTGCGCAGTGCGCGGGAGGCCTCTGAGTTGGGCTCGCCGCCTACATTAACATTGTCTGCGCTCATGGCCACATAACCATAACCTAAAAAGTCATAGAGTTTGATGGTTACGACATCTCCCTCAAGAGCGTCGGAACCGCCGTTATATTCGGCGATCTGATCGCGCACATCAGTGGAGTAAGAGGGGTCTCCGATGTCGATGGTGCCGGCTTGAATGCCTACAACCTTATCGTCCTCCAGTGTTTCGAGGAAGTTTAGGTGGGCAATCGCCGGAGCGCCCTGATAATAAGAAGCATTCGCGTCTAGATATACAGTACCATTGGAATAATTATTAAACGTATAAGCGCCGGCGCCTAAGGGTTTAGTCGTCTTGGCACGTACGCTGGAAAGATCGCCTTTGTCAAAACCAAAGCTATGGTTGTCATAATCATATTTGCTTTCATCTCCATAATAGTGCAAAGGAGCGATGGGAAGGGCCAGGGAGTATACCATATTGGCGGCAATCTCGGTGGCGACAATGCGCATGCTGTAATCTCCGGTGCGCTGGATTCCTTCGATATAGGAAGCGGAATCCCCGGTAGAAACACCAATAGTGGAATACTGATATACTTCTGCCGGAATGAGGTCAGATAAAGCAGAGCCGGCACTTTCTGCTTCGATGGAAGCAAAATTCCAGCCGTAGGAGTCGCCGATGGCCATAAAGAAATCTTCTGCGGTAGCATCGCTTGCTAAGCCTTCGAAGCCCCAGTTGGCAGCGGCAGCGGCGACATCGCCTTCAGCATTGTAACCCTCGGCAGCGCAGTAATCTACGATTTCCTGAGCGAATTTAGCGCCGCCCTCCTCAATCGCCTTCCAAAAAGCCTTTTGCTGCTCTTCTGTCCAGTTTGTAAAGTCTGTGTTGTCTTTGCCAGCGGCGGCTAAAAGGACGGAAAGGGTGGACATACCGCTGCGGTACTGATCCATTCCTAAAATAGGCTGACTATAGAGTGTGGTAGATCCGTCGTAGGTTGGGTCGGCAAATACATACATGCTGAAAATGACGTCATCAATATCCACAGGAGTTCCGTCGGAGAATTGTAAATCATCTCGCAAGGTGAAGTCATAATATACGGTGCCATCTTCATTTTCAGTGATGGTGAGATCGGATGTGCCGGTGTAATGATAATCGGTACCGTTGTAGGGGCGGGTCTCGCCTTCAATTCCTTTTTCTACAATGGCGCCCACACGATCGGTGCCTAATAATGAAATTTGTGTGATGTTGACGATGTTAAGATCTTCGGCGCTTTGCGCGAAGAAGGGAGAAAATTTTCCCTCGAAATGGTTGCTGGCAGCGACCAGAGTTTTGTCTTCTTTGTCGGCGCCTGCATTGGCGGTCTGCGCATCAGAGGAAGGGTCGTTTCCATCTTTGCTGCATGCAGCCAAAAGTCCGATGCACATCGTCAAGGCTAACAATAGTGCAAGTAACCGTTTTGGATTCTTCATTTTGAAATCCTCCTTTTGGAAAAATATAGAGAACTAAACGGGTTAAAACTTCCCGGTGTTCTTGAAAATGAAAGATTTTAAAGTGTAAAAATCATCTTTTGATTTTGAAGGATATTTTACTTGCAATATAGTGCTTTGTCAATGCACGCCTGTGTGCAATATGCGGACACTTAAAGAGAGAATTTGTTTATTTTGACCATTGCATTTGACGAATGAGGCGTTTGCTCCAAAAAGCGGCAATGAGGATGTAGATCAATGTGAAAAAGAACCAAAGGATAGCGTGTGTCTCCGTCCGATATAGAATCAGATGGGTGAGCTCGCCTAGGAGCAGACACGCCGTGCAAATTATGGCAAGCGTAGTCCAAACAGGAAACTTAGGAAGACAGGCAAGATAAATATATTCGCGAAGCGGATTTCCGCCTGCTGTTAGGCGGCCGAGCGCCCAGCAGAGCCGAATCGTGCAGATGAGCAGTGCCGTATAGGGTAAAATCACGTAAATAGAGGACCGCATGCCATATACTGGCAGGCAGCCGGCAATGATAGCGGCGATCAGAGTGCTTCCATAGAGAGCCCAAAGCTGAACAAGAGCCTGTTTTAGGCTCTTGTTCTTTGGAATATAAGAATACAGGGCACCCTTATAAGCATATGCGCCGCTGGGAGTTTGGTGAAAGTCATTTAGATAGCTTTTGCGGCTGTGCCGCTTGGGTGATGTGTGTTTCATGGTTTATTCGATTCCTGTTAAGTCAAAATCGGCGAGCCAGCTGTTAGCAGCGCTGCAAACGGTCTGCAGGCATTTTTCTTCGAAGGGGGTATCGAGCTCTGCATTTTGGAGGAGCTCGGTAAATACGCGGCTGCCGCCCTGCTTAGTGTATGCCATATAATGCTTCCAGGCGTTGGCGGGGTTTTGCTGGATGAGGGCCCAGAATTGAAGTGATACGGTCTGTGCGAGGCAATAATCAATATAATAGAAAGGACTGGAATAGATGTGATGCTGACGCTGCCAGCCCTCGCCCTCGCTGTAGAAGGGGATATCGCCGTCGAGGCGCATCCAGGGCATGTAGATGCCTAGCAGCTCTTTCCAGACGCTGTGGCGCTGGGCGGGTGTGAGATCCGGCTTTTCGTAGACAACATGCTGGAAATGATCGACGAGGGTGCCATAAGGGATGAAGGTGAGCGCCCCGGAGAGATGGCTGTAATAGAATTTGCGCGTGTCTTCGTGGAAGAAGCCTTCTGCCCAAGGCCAAGCGAAGAATTCCATGGACATGGAGTGTACTTCGCAGGCTTCCATGCCTGGCCAGATGTATTCGGAAGGAATACGGGTGCGGTTCATCCAGCAGGCAAAAGCATGGCCGGCTTCATGGGTGACGACCTCAACATCTCCCTGGGTGCCGTTGAAGTTGGCGAAGATGAAGGGGACTTCGTAATCAGGAATGCTGGTGCAATAGCCGCCGCCGGCCTTGCCTTCGGTGGACAGGACATCTAATAATTCGTTATCCAGCATGGTATTGAAGAATTCGCTGGTTTCGGGCGAGAGCTCGTCGTAGAATTTTTTGCCCTGTGCGAGGATATCGTCAGGAGTGCCGGCTGGTTTGGGATTGCCGGAGCGGAACTGCAGGGCGTTGTCGGCAAAGCTCATGGGATACTCTTTTCCTAAACGCTTGGCCTGCTCGCGATAGATCTGATCGGATACGGGAACTAGGTGCTTAATGACGGCAGCACGGAAGCGTTCAACATCTTCCTTGGTGTAGCAGTTTCGGCCCATCCGGTAATAGCCGAGCGTGGTGTATCCCTCATAGCCGAGTTTCTTACCCATTTTATCGCGCAGATGGACAAGCTGATCATAGATATCATCTAGCTGTGCCTGATTTTCCTTATACCAGGAGGCTTCTGCTTTCCAAGCGGCCAAGCGGCGTGCGTCGTCAGGATCGCTTTTGAAGGGGCCGATTTGAGAGAGCGTATATATCTTGCCTTCAAATGGAATCTGAGCAGAGGCCAATAGCTTTTCATATGCCTGCGTCAGTTCGTTTTCCTGCTGTAGTTCGGGAATGATTTCGGGGGAAAAGGTCTTGAGGGAGATCTCGGCGTTTTTGAACATGAGATCTCCGTATTCTTTTGAAAAATCAGCTCTGTACGGAGAGTGGAGTAGGGCGATCGTCCAGGCCTGAGCATATTCCTCAAGTTCGGGCATAGCTGCATTCCAAAACTGCATTTCCTGGTCGTAAAATGTGTCACGGGTATCGATGCTATGGCGGATCTGAGCCAGCGTGGCCATGGTTTCAAAATGCTTTTCAAAGTTTTCTTTTTCTAGGAATACATCCTTGGCCTGCGTATAGCTTTGAGCCTGCTGAAGGCGGTTGGTAAATTCCTGCATTTGGGCCTTGAGCTGTGCTAAATCGGGCCGTTGATAGGGCATTTGAGAAAATTTCATAAGAATCCTCCATTTATTTTGATGATAAGATGTTTAAATTTTAGCACAGAATGATCAGTGATGCAATGGATGGGGATTTATCTTATATTTGTACGATACTAATAATAGGAGGTGATGGATATGGTAGAAATTGAAAAGGCTGAGGAACAAATGTGTGAGATGTTTTACGATATGCATCTCAGACTCGAAAGATTGAATGAGAGTTTAGGGCATTCGCCGGGGACGATTGTTTGGAAAGGAAAGGATAAGAAATATTCGTACTGGCAGTATTATCGTAAGGGAAAGCAGTACCAGCAGTATGTGCGGCAAAGCGAGCTTGTGCAGACACGTCAACAGATACAGATTATGAAAGAACAGAAAAGGCGCAGGACGGTGCTGCGGCTTTTTGTGAACAGGATGAAAAAGGCTCTTCGTGCGATGAGGATTAACTGGCGGGAGGTATTAGCAGCTTATGAGCAGAAGAAAATGGAGAAGAAAGCGGCTGAATATCAGCGGCAAACGGCGCAGAAACAGGCTAAGGACAAAAAATATGCCTCACAGTATAAGCATGCCACTGACCGCGGAGATCTGGTGGCCTCTAAATCAGAGGAGATCATTGCCAATTTATTGTTTTCCAGAGGAATTCGGTATGAATATGAAAAACCAATGACAATTGGAAATTGGCATTTAAAGCCGGATTTTACCGTATGGCGAAGAGATGGCACGATGCTGATATGGGAGCATGCCGGTTTGATGCATCTGGAGGACTATGCTAAGAAATTCAGAAAAAAACTGATGATTTATGAGGAGGCCGGCTTTGTGCCGCAAAGAAATCTGATCATCACAATGGATGAAAATGGCGCATTTAGTGCAGAAGAGGCAAGAAGGATGATAAATTGGTATAGGCTGGATTAGCGGGACGGACCTGGCAGATGAAAAACGATAAGCCCGGATAGTCGGAGGTCCGTCCCCATTGCAGCGGATAGTAGTGATAGCGAAAAGATATAAAAAAATCACGGGTAAGAGGAGAGGGTCTGGTAGTGGAAAATGGATCGATTTATAAAATGACGGGCATAAAGGATGATATTAGTAGTGCCTTTCGGGCAGTCGAGCCCAAAAACGGAGAAAAAGTTTTGAATCATCAGTGAAATGCAGGATAATAAAAGCAAATCAAGGGTAGATTAGAAGTGGTCAATCGTGAAATAGATATTTCAGCTGAGCATTTGTCAATTTGTAATCAGTGGTTATTAAAAAGCCATTCAAAATCACGGGCATATCGTGGCCGAAATTGGTATCGAGCATAAAAGCAAAAGGCCGCTGGATTTCAAATAAATAGAGAAAAATTCCAAAAAGCTCTTTACAAACAAGCTTAGATATGATAAAGTATAGAACGCATGAGAAATGGGCCGCTAGCTCAGCCGGTAGAGCACTGGACTTTTAATCCAGGTGTCGGGGGTTCGAATCCCCCGCGGCTCATGCATAAAACCCGCTTAAACAGCGGGTTTTATTTTTTTCATAAATGTCTTGATAAACACCGCATTTTATTAGATAATAAATTAAAATAAAGCAGGAGGCGCACATAATGCAAATGACATTTCGATGGTATGGCGAAGGCAACGATAGCATTACGCCAGAGCAAATCAAACAGATCCCGGGAGTGAAAGGGCTCGTATGGGCGCTGCACCATAAGCAGGCAGGCGAGGTGTGGGAAATAGAAGAAATAGAAGAAGCAAGGAAACAAATCGAAGGCGCCGGCTTTCACATGGAAGTGGTAGAGAGCGTCAATGTGCATGACGATATCAAAATCGGACGGCCTAGCCGCGATCAGTATATTGAAAATTACAAGGCAACGCTGCGCAACCTAGCCCAGTTTGGGGTCAAGGTTGTCACCTATAATTTCATGCCTATTTTTGACTGGACCAGAACCGACCTGTACCATCCCATGCCAGACGGATCAACAGCCCTTTTCTATCAAAAGGATTTAATCAAAGAAGATCCAGAGGAAATGGCACAGTATATCATAAAAGAATGCGAAGGCTTCACCATGCCGGGCTGGGAGCCCGAGCGCCTAGCGAAGCTGCACGAGCTCTTTGATGCATATCGCACCGTGACAAAGGAAAAGCTCTGGGAAAACCTGCAGTACTTTCTGGAAAAAATCATGCCCACCTGTCATGAAACAGGCATCAAGATGGCCATTCATCAGGACGATCCCCCGTGGGATATTTTCGGCCTTCCCCGTCTGCTGGTCGACAAAGAATCCATCGGCCGTTTTCTCGCCATGGTAGACGATCCGTATAACTGTCTGTGCCTGTGCTCCGGATCCCTAGGCGCCAACCCAGCCAACAACGTCGCAGACATCATCCGCACCTATTGCGACAGAATCGCCTTTGCCCACATCCGCAACGTAAAACATTATCCAAACGGAGATTTTACAGAGGCATCTCACCGGGACTGCGACGGAGACGTCGGTATCCTCGAAATTGTCAAGGCCTATCATGACTGCGGCTATACCGGATATGTAAGACCCGATCACGGCCGCCATATCTGGGGCGAAAAATGCAGACCCGGGTATGGCCTGTACGACAGAGCACTCGGCGTCATGTATCTGTGGGGCTGCTGGGACATGCTCGAAAGGCTGGCAGAGGCAGACAGATGAACACCTTTATGAACGAAAATTTTCTGCTTACCACCGAAACAGCCAAAAGACTTTATCATCAAACAGCCAAGCAGCTCCCGATACTGGATTATCACTGCCACATTTCACCCCAGGAAATTGCGGAGGATCGGCATTTCGAAAACATTGCACAGCTGTGGCTGGGGGGCGATCATTACAAATGGCGTTTGCTGCGTGCCAACGGAACCAATGAAAAATATATCACCGGCAAAGCCGGAAAAGCGACGGATGATCAAGAAAGGTTCAGGGCTTTTGCCCGCGTCATGCCAAAGCTAATCGGAAATCCCATGTATCACTGGAGCCATCTGGAGCTGCGAAGGGCCTTTAATATAGAAGAGATTCTTACGCCCGAACGGGCGGATTTCATCTATGAGCAGTGCAATGAAAAGCTAAAAGAGTCTTCCGCGCGCAGGCTGATGGAGCACTTTCATGTAAAAGCCATCTGTACAACCGACGATCCCATCGATGATCTGCGGTGGCATAAGCAGCTCGCAGAGGATGATTCCTTTAAAATCAAGGTGCTGCCCACATTCCGGCCCGACAAGGCCATCAATATAGAGAAGCCGGGCTTTTGCCAATATATCGAGCAGCTGTCTGCCGTATGCGGACATAAGCTTACCTGCGCGCAGGAGGTAGCGGAAGCGCTTGCAGAGCGAATCGACTATTTTGCCGCCTGCGGCTGCCTAGGAGCCGACCATGGCCTGGATTATTGTATGTATGTTAAGCCGGATCTAGAGGCAGCCGAGCAGGCCTTTACACAGGCCATGCAGGGAAAGAAGCCGGCACCTGCGCAGGCAGATGCCTATAAAACATATCTCACAGTGTACTGTGCCCAGAAATATGCAGAGAAGCACTGGGTCATGCAGCTTCATTTTGGCTGTCAGCGCAATGTAAACAGCAGGCAGTATGCGCTGCTGGGGCCGGATACCGGTTATGATGCAGTCAACCCGGCCTCTGGCGTGCAAAATCTGGCGCCGCTCTTAAACGAGATGGCAGAAAATCAGGGTCTGCCTAAGATAATTGTCTATTCGTTAAACCCTGTTGATAACACGGCGATCGATTCGATTATCGGCTGCTTTCAGGACGGAAACAAGCTGCAGCACGGCAGTGCATGGTGGTTTAACGATCACCTAGACGGCATGCGCGCGCAGCTAAACAGTCTGGCTGCATGCGGCGTATTAGGAGACTTTGTCGGCATGCTCACCGATTCGCGGTCCTTTTTGAGCTACACGCGTCATGAATATTTCCGCCGGCTGCTTTGCAGCATGATCGGTGAATGGGTCGAAATCGGACAATACCCCAATGATGAGAAGCAGCTGCATAAGCTGGTGGCAGATATATGCTACCACAATGCAAACCGGTATTTTGGATTTGAAGGAGAGGTCGGAGAATGAAGCTATCATTAAAAGAAATTCAAAGCCCACACAGATGGGATGGATATCAGATGCCGGCATTTGAGCCGCAGCAACTGGCCGAAAACACAAAAAAAGCCCCTCGCTGGCTGCATTTTGGCGCCGGCAACATTTTTCGGATTTTCCCGGCGGCACTGGGTCAAAAGCTGGGCATCGGCATCCTCTGCTGCGAAAGCTATGACGAAGAAATCGTCACCAAAAGCCTTCGTCCCTATGACAACCTGACCATCGGTGTCACATTATACGCAGACGGCTCCATGCACAAACAGGTTATTGCCTCCATAGCCGAAAGCCTTATTCTCAGCCAGGACCAAAAGCGGCTTGCTGAGATTTTTGATGCGCCATCGCTGCAGATGGTCTCCTTTACGATTACAGAGAAAGGCTACGCGCTGCGGGACGCATCGCAGAAGCTTTTGCCCGATATTGCCTATGATATGCAAAACGGCCCCGAAGGCTGCCGGAGCCTTATGGCGCAGCTTACCGCACTTTGCATCGGCAGGCGCGCCGCATGCGGCAAGCCCTTGGCGCTGGTCAGTATGGACAACTGCTCTCATAATGGGGAGAAGCTGCAGCAAGCGGTTATGGAAATTGCAAGCGCATGGCAGCGCAGCGGCCAGATCAGTCAGGAGGATTACGCCTATCTGCAAAATGAAATTTCATTCCCCTGGACAATGATTGATAAGATCACACCGCGGCCTAATTCAGCTGTTGAAAAGGTGCTGCTGGCAGATGGACTGGAAGATATCCAGCCGCTTGTGACGGCAAAAGGGACGTATACAGCGGCGTTTGTCAATGCAGAAGCAGCGCAGTATCTGGTGATCGAGGATTCATTTCCCAATGGCAGGCCGCCGCTGGAGGAAGCGGGCGTCATCATGACAACGCGTGAGACAGTAAATCAGGTGGAGAAAATGAAGGTTTCCACCTGCCTCAATCCGCTGCATACCTGTTTGGCCATATACGGCTGTTTATTGGGCTATACCCCTATCGCCGATGAAATGAAGGATCCGGAGCTTAAGAGCTTTGTTTCAAAGATGAGCAAAGAGGAAGGAATGCCCTTTGTGGTTAATCCCGGCGTTATAGATCCGCAGCAGTTTTTAGAAGAGGTGCTCACGCAGCGCCTGCCCAATCCATTTATGCCCGATACGCCTCAGCGTATTGCAACGGATACATCGCAGAAACTGGCTGTCCGCTTTGGCGAGACCATCAAGGCCTGGGCCGCCTCGCCGGATTCAGTAAAGCAGATGAGATTCATCCCCCTTGTGCTGGCCGGATGGCTGCGCTATCTGGTTGCAGTAGATGATGAAGGGAATTCTATGCAGCTTAGCCCTGATCCGCTTTTGCCTATGCTTTTGCCTGTGTTTGCGGGAATGAGGCTAGGGGAAGCTGTGGAAGAGGAAGTGCTGCGGCCGCTTCTGCAAAATGCCGTCATTTTTGGTGTGGATCTGGAGGAGGTCGGATTAGCCGAGCCCGTTATCCGGTATTTTAAGGAGATGATGACGGGAGTTGGCGCTGTGCGCGCTACGTTAAAGAAATATTTGGGGCGGGACTGCAGATGAGGATACGGTACCTGAAAAATACGGAAGAAATTTTAGCGGCTTCATCGTTTGTTGTAGCGGACCCAGCGGAGCTTCGGGGAAAGTGGCGCGGGGCGCCGGAGCAGCGGCTTTGTCTGGAGATTGGCTGCGGAAAAGGCAGGTTTATTAAGGAGATGGCAAGCCGGCATCCGGATGGGCTGTGGATTGGCGATGAGCGGATGTCGACGATTTTGGCGCGCGCAGCCGGGCAGATGTATCCGGAGGCGGGCCATAATGTTCGGCTGATTCGCTGGGATGCGCAGGAGCTGGATCAGGTGTTTGCGGAGGGAGAGCTTAGCTGTATTTATCTGAATTTCAGCGATCCCTGGCCGAAGGAAAAGCATGCAAAAAGAAGGCTGACATCGAAGCGGTTTTTGCCGCTCTATGCCCGCCTTCTGAATGCGGAGGGGTGGCTTTCTTTTAAAACGGATAATGATGCGCTGTTTGCCTTCTCACTGGAAAGTCTTAAGGAGCAGGGCTGGAGCATCGGAGAGATGAGTGATGATCTGCATCACAGCCCCTACATAGAAGGAAATGTGATGACGGAGTACGAGGAGAATTTTGTCAGGGCGGGGAAAAATATTCATTATTTAAAGGCCTATCCGCCGCGGATTATGGAAGCAGACGAATCATAATTTCGGTGGCAATTGTATATAAAAGTAAAAAGCCTATGATTCCGTACATGACCCAGGCGCCCTGATGCCAATGAGGCCAGAGGGGACGGAGAGTCTGTTCGGGCTTGCGGTGACGGATAAAAAGCTGGCGCAGACACAGGATGAGCAGCGGCAGGGTAATGGCGGTTAAGAATATATAAGGGATCAGCGCTAGCAGCATGCCCATCCAGCCGGTGGGCAGTTCTAGAGCGGCGGCGCTGTCATAGGCGCCTGATTGCAGCATATACCATGCGAAAAGGCTCTGCAGTCCGTTGATCGTTAGATGGGCGATAATGGAGGACCAGAGAGAACCGGTGGCCTTTACAAGCAGAGCAAAGAAAATACCGCCGGCGATGGCATAGAGGCTTTGCTGAAAATTAAGATGCAGCATGCCGAAGAACAGCGCGGGGATGAAAAGAGCATACCACGCGGGGGTGTCTTGATAGCCATTAAAGATGATGCCGCGGCAAATAAGCTCCTCAAAGAAAGCGGGCAGTACAGCAGAGGAGATTAAAAAGGCCCACAGCGGCATCTCGGCCATTTGAAGCATGGAAGAGGTGGTAATATTTCGGAAGAATAGCTGTGAGATGGAGGAAATCAGCATCATAAGCGGCTGGACGGTGATAGCGGCTGCGATGACGAGCAAAATGGAGACCACGGGGAGCCTGTGAAAAGAAAAGAAGTCGGCAAGGCGCTGATTGTTTTTTCGTTTGGCAATGAGCGCATAAACGAGCGCGGGAATGCCAAAGCTAAGCAGGTAGATAAGCAGAGAGGTCCATAACGATGCATGGGCATTCTCGGGAAGAAGTGCGGAAATAAATCCGATAGAAAAACTAAGCGCGAAATAGAGAATAATAAAGCAAAAAACAAAAAGGTTCGTGCGCAGCAATCGATTCATAAGAAGCCTTTCTGGGCATTTTGCCCAATATGAGGTTGATGCTCAGAGAGCTTAATGGTATAATAAACGCAGCTGGATATATTTCGGCTATTCAAGTAATTGTGCTGCGCTATGAGTTTGACGCTTGGCGTCAAACTCCGATATCATTATGGCATAGCAAAGGCGGCACAAGTTCAGCGAAGAATGAGCTGAACTTGTGGTGTACTGCAAATTAGAAAAGGAGGAGTTTGTGATGGTAATTAAGGTTACGGAAGAAAATTTTCAGACAGAGGTTATGGAAGCCAGCATGCCTGTTTTGGTGGATTTTTATGCGGATTGGTGTGGCCCCTGCAAGATGATGAGCCCAGTGCTGGAGCAGATCAGTGATGAGATGGAAGGGAAGATCAAGGTCGCTAAGATTAATGTGGATGAAAATCCCAATTTGGCCAGTCAGTATAAAGTTATGAGTATTCCCAACTTTATCCTATTTAAAAACGGCCAGACAGCTGATCAGGTGATCGGCGCTATTCCGAAGGCTCAGATGCAGGAAAAAATAAACGCAGTTTTATAAGCATATGATAAATAGAAGGAAGAGACAAGGAAATTAAGGCGTTGTCTCTTCCTTATTTTTTTGTGCGCGGAGGCGCTGACGGTCGATTTCCTCAATTTGTTCAGAGGAGGCGATCCCCTTGCGTTTTAGCCGGTTTTGGATCATACGCTGAAACAAGGTGTATAACACGGTGAAAGCAGGAACACCGATCAGCATTCCGGCAATGCCGAAAAGACCGCCGCCGACAGTGACGGAGAAGATGATCCAGATCGGCTTCAAACCAAGAGAATTGCCAAGAATAGCGGGGCCGATGATGTTGCCGTCCAGCTGTTGCAGCGCCAGAATAAACACAGAAAAGATGAGGGCATCCATAGGAGAAACCATTAGGATAATTAAAATAGAAGGAATCGCTCCAATAAAAGGTCCGAAATACGGAATGATATTTGTGATTCCAACGATTACACTGATCAGCTCTGCATAGGGCAGCCGGAAAAGCTTCATGAAAACGAAGCAGAGGATTCCGATGATCAGAGAGTCTAAAGCCTTGCCGATAAAGAAACGCCGGAAAATGAGGAGCGTTTCCTGAGCAAGATTTAAAACGCGGTCGGCCCAGCTCTGCCGCAGAAGGGCATACAAAAGACGTTTGCCAGCAAAGGCAACGCGGTGCCGATCGTTGACAAGGTAAATGGATATGATAATGCCTACAATGAAATTGATAGAGCCGGAAGCGATGCCGGCGATGGTTTTGTATAGCATGGGTAATACGGTAGAAGCGATATTCTGCAGATTGATTGCCAGAGAAGAAAGCTGATCGCCTAAAAAACGGTACACATCCTGACCGGAAATCAGAGAGCTCCAGGAGCTCTGATCCCAATAATCTATAAAGCTATTGAGGTTGCCGTATAAGTATTGAATAGAATCGATCAGCAGTGTGATTAAAGTGGAAAGGCCGGCAAACATCTGAGGGATGATATAAACTAGTATGAGAATGAGCAGACCGAAAATCAAAACATAGCTGATGAGGGTGGCTAAAAGTTTAACCACTTTAGCAGGCAACTTGATTTTTTTAAGACGATAGAGCCGGTTCTCAAAAAGCTTGACAAGCGGAACAAGAAAAAAAGTGATCACAAGGCCAGTGATAAACGGATTTAAAATAGTTAGGATGCGGGAGAAGTGAATGCCGGATATATCGATATCGCGAACGATCTTATAAAACAAAATGCCAAATGCCGTGACGAGCGCAAGAGTGAATAACGGCGGCAGATTGCGGAGCCATGCCAGACGCTGTTTATTTGAGCTCATAAAGCCCTCCCTTCCCTTTTAAACGAGTGAAATCAATAAAATTTTCGGTCTTTTAAGGAGAGGGACCGCTCCTCATTAAAGCGCTTGCGGTATTGCTTTTTCTCTATAAGACTGACAAAATCCCGGATCATATGCGAGATATCAACGGCTTGATGGGCAGGAATCAGCAAAGGATACATCGTTCTTTTAAGCGCTTCTCCATCCTGCTGCTTGAGCGATAGAATTAAAAAGGTCTTTCTTTTGCGCGCGACGATTTGATTGCCGATCATCTGGCTCCAGGGAACAAAAAGATTATAGTTGTATAGATAGATGCCATCCTGAGTGAGGACCCACCTGCCGGGAGTGAAGGGAAAAAAGCCAAACAATAGGCAGCCAATGATGAGGCAAATGAGAATCATCAGGGTGTCCGGCTCCCGGACCTTTAATATAAAAAAGGCAATGAGAAGCATGCCAATGGATGTGAAAAAACCAATGGTAAAAAAAATGCGGGAAACCTTATGCATTTTAGTTGTATCATCAAAAACAAATAAAGCCTGCTGAGCATATTTTTTATATTCACCGGTGCTGTGGATATTTTTTAAAAGAAAAAATGCCAGCATCAGCGTGCCAAGAATATAAAACCAGATCATGCCTTTTCCTCCGTTTGTAGCTCTGTTAGCTCAACGGCATCTTCTTCTGGTTTGTTTAGTCCGAGCTTTTCCATAAACTGATCAAGATCATCAAACAGCTTTACCATATCGGTGCAGCGTACAGCTACTAAATATTGCTGGAGCGCATGGTTATAGTCATTTTGAAAGGCCGTTAATTTTTCACGCATTGCTGTGAGCTGAGCCTTGATATCCGTCATGGAATCCAATGAGTCCTGATGGATTTTCTCGGCCTCTGTTTTAGCCTCTTCAATAATTTTGTTAGCCAGCAGCCGGGCTTCGACAACGGATTCATTGATGGCAGCTTCTTTTTGACGATACTCGGCAAGCTGCTTTTCTTGGTTTTCCAGTTTTGTTTCGAGCTCCTGCCCCCACTGATTGACTTCATTTATGTTATAACCACGGCGTTCGGTAGAAAAAGTTTTCATAATAGAATAATCCTCCTGTTTTTTATTGAAGAAGTTCAGCTCGTTCCTCGCTGAACTTGGCAAGAAATCCCTGTGGGATTCTTGCGATCGTCCTGTGTCTGTATTATATCATGACGATATCAGAGTTTGGCGTTTTACGCCAAACTCATAAGGCGGCTCAGGGACTTGATTAGCCAAAACTGCTTTGCCGACTTTGCTGCGCTTATTATACCATAGGCGGAGCTCTTTTTAAATTGATAATTTGAAAAAAATCTTGCGCATGGGAAGAAAAGGGACTAGAATAGGACATATGTAAATAGTAGACTGGAGATTTTATATGCATGAGAGTAAGGGTGTTACGATAGAATATATAGCGCGGTCCCTAAAAGGCCCGTTTGCCGGCGGAGAAATTAGGATTACCGTGCAGGAAAGCCGCGGAGCAGGGCAGTGCTTTTACACGCGCCGGATCGATACAGGTTTGGGACCGGGGCGCCATGAGATTTCCCTGCATCTGGCAGATGAAATGGGGATAGATGAAAAACCGCTGGAAAGTCGGCGCATTTTATACGGCGATAGCCAGGTCTTTCATCAGTCAAGCTATATTCCCGGTGTGCCGGAGGCAAAGCTGGCCGCCTGTCTGGAAGAGGAGACAGGGTATCTGCAGATTGGGATCCGGCTCGAATCGCCAATGCCGGCCGGAACACTGTGCCTGATCTGGCAGGCCAGAAAAGAAGAGCTGATGACAGAAAAAGAAGAGACGGCCGCAAAGGCGCAGCTATTTTATATTGCCAATCCGCCGAAATCACTGCGCCCAGGGATGAAATACACATTTAGCTGCCGCAAAGCCGATACCCTGCAGGGTACGGTGCAGTGGAAGGTAATTGGAGAAAATGCCGGTACAATCAATCAGTATGGCGCCTATACGGCGCCTGACAGGCAGGGCGTCTTTGAGATACAGGCCAGCCTGCAAGGGACGGATCAAACGGCAACGGCATACGTCATGATAAAGGAGTAATCATATGCTGCGAAAATTTTCGGCGATTGGGATGAGTCAATACACCAGTCAGCGCAATATGGACCGGCTGATCAATGAGCTGCTGCAGAAAAATCAGCTCAGAGGACAGCAATTTATCAAAGCCGGCGAAATGCATGTGGAAATATTTAAAGATATGGGGCCGTTTCGGATGGTCCTGCGCGGCGAACTGAAGGGAAAGGATTACATCAATATATTTATGGCTGTGCCGGCGCTCAGGGAAAAGCGCGGCTATAGTCTGGTGGACTGTGAATTTCAGGAGAGCACAGGGGATTCGCTATATCTGGCAGGTCAGGAGCAAGCCACATTAGAGGGGCTTTGCCTGCAGCTTACCGAGGTGCACCGGTATTATCTGGAGCCTCATCTAAAAGGAAAAACACAGCTATACACCTCCTGTTACGGACTTTCCACAGAAGGCAAGGTACTGCTTGGCATCGAGAGAAGCAAAGAAGACGAAGAGGCCATCCGAGAAAGCGAGGCCTGGCGCCGCGAGCTTCTGGAGCGCGCGATGCAGGGCGATGAAGAGGCCTATAGCGAAATACAGTATGATGAAGATCTTACACAGCAAGAGATCGAGGAGCGCCTGCAGAAAGAGGATGTGTACAGCATATTCGACGGATTCATGTATCCGGCCGAAAGAGCCGATAATCATTTCTTTTTGCTGGGAGATATCTTGCGCGTAGAAAAGCTCATGAACTCCTACACCGAGGAGTGGGTATATTATCTCGAGCTAGAGGTGCTCGGGCAGGTCGTGCGCGTCTGCATCAATCCGCGCGATCTGCTCGGTGATCCGCAGCCAGGCCGGCGTTTCTTAGGTCAGGTCTATTTTTACGGGCGGCTGGATCCGGCGCGTATGATTTTAGAAGATCAAAACACATTTTTTTAATTGAGCATAAGAGCGGCAGAGCCGCAAAAGCTGACGAAACAGGAGGTAGGGAAGGTGCTGCAGGTTTGGGGAAAGATATGGCACAAGAATCAGATCTATCAAAGCCATACGGCTACAGATGAACATACGGACTGGGCAGAGGCGCTGCGGCTAGAAAGCTGCATAGATGAAATCATTCATGCGCTGGATTTGCCGCGGCCGATTTGGCTTGCGCAAAACCATCAGGAAATGCAGCGGTTTCGGCAGACAAAGTTTCATCAGGATCATTTTATTGAGCATTTTCCCTATCAAAGCTTTGAGATCGAGATTGTAAGGACAGATGAAGATGATGAGGAGTAGAAAATATCGAATAGGGCTTGTTTGCATGCTTCTCTGCGGACTGCTTCTTGGGTGTCAGAGGCAGGAGGAGGCACTGGTGATCAGCACATGGCAGGCCGAGACCGAGAATTGGAAACAGGTAGACGGGGCCGCCGACCAAGAGCTTACCAGCCATACAGATATCGAGAGATGGGAGCTGCCGTCCGAGTGGGACAATCGGAAAATCGGACGCACCGCCAGCATTAAGAATCAGGGAGAGCTTGGGACCTGCTGGGCATTTGCCGCCCTTGGCGGCCTGGAGGTGCTGTGGCTTCCGCAAAAGGTAGAAAGCTTTTCGGTCGATCATATGGCGATGAATCATGGCTTTGGCGTGAGCACGGAGGAAGGCGGCAATTTTACAATGGCGCTGGCCTATCTGACGGGCTGGAAAGGGCCGGTGTGGGAGTCGGATGATCCGTATGCGGACGGCCAGACCAACCCGCAGGCGCAGGTGCGTGCGCATTTGCAGGAGGCAAAGCTTTTGAAGAATGACCGCTATGCGATTAAACGGGCGGTGATGCAAAACGGCGCTGTGCAGAGCTCTCTGTATGCGGATGATGCGATTCTGAAGGAGGAGGGCAGCTCACAGTATTATCAGCCGGAAAGCTGTGCCTATTATTATGACGGGGCCGTGCAGTACAATCATGATATACTAATTATTGGCTGGGATGATGCATACAGCCGGGATCATTTTGTGAAATGTCCGGCAGGGGACGGAGCTTTCATCTGTCAGAACAGCTGGGGAGAGGAGTTTGGCGATCAAGGGTTTTTCTATGTTTCGTATTATGATACGACGATTGCGCAAAATACGCTGACATATTCGCGGCTGGATCAGCCGGGCGTATATGACGGGATCTATCAGCATGACGAGTTTGGCTGGACGGGGCAGATGGGGTATGAAGGCGAAACGGCATGGGGCGCTAATGTATTTACGGCTGAGACAGAGGAACGGCTGGCTGCTGTTAGCTTTTACGCCACGGATGAGCTGACTTCCTATGAAATATATGTGGTGGTGGATCCGGATGCGGCTAAGTTTGATAATAAGCAGCTGGTAGCACAGGGAAACCTCAGACATGCTGGCTATTATACCATTGATCTGGAGGAGGAAATACAGCTGCAGAGCGAGCAGCATTTTGCTATTATTTTGCGGATTACAACGCCTGATGTGAAGATGCCGCTGGCGGCTGAATATTATCAGAAGGATTCTCAGTGGACGAAGGCGGAGGTGCAGGCGGGCGAGAGCTATATCAGCAGCGATGGGGAAAGCTGGCAGGATGCAGGACTGAAGCTACGGTGCAATTTGTGCTTGAAAGCGTTTACGAGGAGATAGAGGCTGAAATTTGTCGATAACTTTTTAAAAAGAGCCGACAAATTTCGGCTTTTTATTTTGGTAAAATATGGTAAACTCTGCCTACAGAAAGTATCAAGGGGGAGAGCAGTATGACAACCAATGAGAACGGACAGGGCATTGTGCGCTGTATAGGAAGGCCAAATGAAGAAGTAAAGGTATATTTAGAAGAAAAAAGTGATCTTTTTTTAAAAGAAAATATGACAAACCGCGTGGGACGGTTTCAGCTCTATTATCTGCTGGGGCGCGAATACCGTCTGGGAAGACAAACGGTATATTTGATCCGCGGGATTTTAGAAGGTGAATCGGGCAGCAGCCGGCAGATCCATTTTACAGAGGAACAGCTGAGCAGTCTGCAGCGCCGGCGGCAGCGGCAGTATCCCAGTTATCAGGTAGTGGGATGGGCCTTAAATCAGCCGGGATACGGCAATGACGGAGCCTGGCGGTTTGCTAAAGAAAATGAAGAATTTTTTGCGCAGTCGCCCATCCTGATGATGGGCGACGGACTGGACGGTTCACTGGCATTTTATCAGTGGTCTGAGGGCAATTATCATGAGCTGGGCGGGTATTATGTGTATTCTGATCAGAATCCGGCCGATTTTAGAGGCGGTCAATTTTCAGAAAATAGCATGAGCGCCGGTATCAGCAGCCGAAGAGAAGAGGAAAATAAGGAGGAAGGCCCGCTGCCGTGGGAGCTGCCGGTGGAAGCGTCGAAGAGACCTTTTTTATCCTATTTGTTAAAAGAAAAGAAAACACCTGCGCCGGCGGCCGCTTCTCGGGCTAGTGACCCGGCGGAGAAAAAGAAATATCAGGAAAGCAGCCCGCTGCGGGTACTCACATCCATATCTGCAGTTCTGCTGATGATCACGCTGGTCATGGGAATGCTTTTATTTAACAGCGTGAGCACCTTGGATGGAATTCAAAGCCGATTGGAGACGATGGACTTGCAAATGGAACAGATGCATAAAACAATGGCTGGTGTGGAATCCACGCTTGCAGGATCAGAGGCATCGACTCCCGATCAGGGAGGCGATGCGGAGCAGCAGAGCGGAGAATGAAGAAGAAGCAATCTTCTAATGCCTGGCATATCGCTCTGGTGCTCATCGGCACGGTAATTGGCGCCGGATTCGCATCCGGCGCAGAGATAATGGCGTATTTTACCAGCTACGGAGAGGCTGGATTTATGGGAATGATCCTAGCGGGAGTGATATTTGCAGGATCCACCTATATCACGCTTAAAATTGCATATGAGCATAAAAACACAGATTATGGCACCTTCACCAAGCAGATTGCCGGAAAATGGATCGGTGCGCTGCTGGACGTCATGGTTACGCTTTCTATGCTGCTTGGATATGGCGTCATGCTGGCTGGCAGCGGCGCCATTTTTTCACAGCAATGGCATCTTCCGCAGTGGACAGGAGCTGCCGCCATGGCTGGCCTTACTTTTCTGGCTCTAAAAAGTGAGAGCGGCGGCATCATCTGGATCAACCGGATTTTGACGCCGATCCTCATTGCCGGCATCTTGATGCTGGGGGGCTACACCCTGCTCAGCTTTGCTGCAAAAAAAGAAGCAGCAGGACTTTTGCTGGAGCCGCTGTCCATTTTTACGGCGCAGCCGATGAAAAACCTGCCGCAGGCACTTGGCAGCGCGGTGCTGTATGCGTCTTATAACATGTTGGGGGCGGCAGCGGTGCTGGTATCGCTGTCGGCATACATACATACGAAAAAAGAAGCGGCTCAGGCTGCGTGTCTCGGGGGCGCTGTATTACTCATATTGACTCTGGCGCTAGGGGTTGCAACATTTTCAAATTATGATACAATACAGGGAGTATCTATTCCCGTGCTGGCGCTTCTGGATCAGCATGCCTTCTGGCAGAAATTATATGTAGGTGTGCTGCTGGGGGCCATGTATACCACGGCAGTTTCAGATGGTTTCGGCTTCATCCGGCGCGTGCAGGCCGCGCTGCCGCTCAGCAGGAGCATTATTTGCCTGACGATGATCCTGCTCGCGCTTATTTTATCCGGCTTTGGCTTTACAGGGCTGGTGACCAAGGGCTACCGATTTTTCGGCTATCTGGGAATAGGACAGTTAATTCTAATGATGATACAATGCATTCCCAAAAAGGAGACCCTATATGAAAAACAAAAGCGGAGGCAAAGACGGCCGCATCAATAACTGGCTGGAAACAGCTGACGATGAATTTGAACAGGAATTTTACGGCGGCGAGCCGGCAGGGCCGGAAGAGGGCGATGAATTTAGCTTTGATCAAGAGGATTCGCAATTTGACATAGAGGATGACCGCGAGCTTGAAGAGCCCGAAAAAAATAAGAAAAAATGGATCCTGATGGGAATGGTGGCCGTCTGTCTGGTGGCGCTGGCGGCCTTTCTGTTTTCCGATCGTTTTTATAATATGATTCAGGGACGGTCCAGCTATACCTTAGAGAAAATGGATCAGACCGTCAGCTTTGCAGAGGGCAATACTACCGTTGTTTTATACGGGAAAAATCTGCTTAGATGCAGTCAGGATGGCCTGCAGGCACTCAGTGAAACCGGTCAGGTGGTCTGGGATATTCCGTTTACGATGTCTTCTCCGTATATGCTGGAAGCAGGCGATTATATTTCGGTAGCAGACCGGCTTGGCACGTCGGTGCTTTTAATCCGGGACGGCGTTGTGGAAACGCAGATTACTACCGAGAAAAAGGTACTGATGCAATGTGTAAACGAGGAGGGCTCCAGTGCCGTTGTGCTTGATGGAGGCGATGGGCATAGCGTAAACCTGTATTCCAATACAGGTGAAATGCTGATGCAGCGGTATACCTATGCTAATGCGGACGGGATTCCGATTGCGATTGCTCTGAGTGCGGACAATGCCAGAATGGCAACGGCCTACGTGCATTATACAGGCACAAAGCTGCAGAGCATTATCACCGTATTTGATCTAACAGAAAATGGTTCAGCACTGGTAGACCGCATTTTGGGGAGTGTTTCTCTTGAGGGCTGTCTGGTTTCTGATCTGCGCTTTGACGGAAGCGATTGTTTCTTCGCAGGCAGCGACCGGGTGGGCGTATTATCAACGAGTGGTGCCTGTGAGGTGCTGTGGGAGAAAAAGCTGGATTATCAAATCGCTTCCTTGGTGATGATGGATTCCTATTTTGCTGTTCGCTTAGGAGAGGGGCTGGCTGGTGCGACAGGACCGGCAGAAAACAATATTGTGATCTATAGCTATCGGGGAGCGGTCCTGCATGAAGAAAATATTGCCGATGCGGACTATCTGGATGCATGGGGAGATACGCTGATTTGCGGAGCGGGCAGAACCTATTATGGAATGTCGGCAAAGGGATCTCCAAAGTGGCAGGTTGATTTATTGGAAGAATATAATCGCCTAGTTGCTTTTGAAAGCGGAAATACAGTTGCGGGGCTGCGAAATGGTCAGATTTGTTATTATCGGGTGGCCATAAAAAATGCAATGGAGGGTGAGAATGATTAAATTACTTCCTTTTATAATGGACGCAGTCGTGATTTTTATATTTGTGTTCTATCTGGCGCGCGGCTGGCACAGAGGTCTGGCACGTACCGTCGTAACGATGTTTAGCTGGCTGCTTGCAATCCTTTTGGCGTGGCAGTTATATGAATATGTAGCTGATTTTTTGCGCGCAGTTGGCGTGCAGGCGAAGCTGGCCAGCAGTTTTGGAGCGGGGCTTCAGGCGCCCGCACAGCCAGGAATGGCAGAGGCTAGCGGATTTATCGAAAGTATGGCGCTTCCCGAAGCATTAAAGAGCAGCTTGCTGGGCAATAATAATTATGAAGCCTATGCGGCGCTCGGCGTGAACTCGTTTAAAGATTATATTGGTGTGTTTTTAGCAAACATGGTTGTGAATGCGATAGCAGTGCTATTGGTATTTGTGGTTGCCCTGCTGCTTCTGCGGATCGTTGCCAGAGGACTGGGGGCTGTTAATAAGATTCCGCTTATTGGCCTGGCAAATCGGATTCTGGGGCTGGCGGCTGGCGGCATTATCGGTGCCTGTGTGATTGCGCTGAGTATGTTTATATTAACAATGTTTGCCACAGGGCAAAATGTGTTTACAACACTGGTTGTTGCCATTGAAAAAAGCTCCGTAGCCTCTTGGTTTTATCATAGCAATCACCTGATCGATTGGATCATGGAAATTTTCGGGTAAAATTGAGAAAAGATAGTTGACAAAGAATAGGGAAGTCGATATAATAAACAAAGCACTCGTGGTGAGGAGCCAACGAAGTAAGCCATGGAGAAGTACTCAAGTGGCCGAAGAGGCGCCCCTGCTAAGGGCGTAGGTCGGGAAACTGGCGCGAGGGTTCAAATCCCTCCTTCTCCGTTTGTCAATATTTTATAAAAAAGGTATTGACAAGGAAGCAAAGGATGTAGTAGAATAGCATCCGTTCCACATCAGAAAGAAGCTGAAAGAAAAGTGAAAAAAGCACTTGACATAGGACAAGAGATGTGGTAAATTAGATAAGCTGACTCGAAAGAGCAGCGCGGACATTGAAAATCGAACAGTGTAACATCTGAGAAGAAAAAACGTTGCTTTGCAAGCAAAGCAGCGAAGAAGAGAACGGTAAGAAAAGAC
>JAAWDX010000003.1:300000-423680 GCA_022794035.1 Lachnospiraceae bacterium
GTTTCCTCAGACCGTATCGTTGTACGTAAGGATGACGGCAATATTGATGAGTATGATCTGCTTAAGTTCCAGCGTCAGAATCAGAGTACCTGCTTCAACCAGCGTCCCATTGTGGATAAAGGAGAGCGCATCAAGGCTGGTCAGGCCATCGCAGACGGTCCTTCCACAGAAGAGGGAGAGCTGTCGCTGGGTAAAAATGCACTGATTGGCTTTATGAACTGGGAAGGCTATAACTATGAGGATGCGGTTCTGCTGAGTGAACGTCTGGTGGCAGAGGATGTATATACCTCCGTGCATATTGAGGAGTACGAGACCGAAGCGCGGGATACGAAGCTGGGACCGGAAGAAATTACAAGAGACATCCCCAATGTGGGTGACGATGCACTTAAGGATCTGGATGAACGTGGCATTATCCGTATTGGAGCCGAGGTACATGCAGGTGACATTTTAGTTGGTAAGGTAACGCCTAAAGGCGAAACAGAGCTCACGGCTGAAGAAAGACTGCTGCGTGCCATTTTCGGAGAAAAGGCCCGCGAGGTACGGGATACTTCTCTGCGCGTACCGCATGGAGAAGAGGGTATTATCGTTGACGTAAAAACCTTTACTCGTGAGAACGGAGATGAAATGTCGCCGGGCGTGAACGAAACCGTACGCGTATATATCGCTCATAAGCGTAAGATATCCGTTGGTGATAAGATGGCTGGCCGCCATGGTAACAAAGGTGTTGTTTCCCGGGTGCTGCCGGTAGAGGATATGCCGTTCCTGCCCAATGGCCGTCCGCTTGATATCGTGCTGAATCCGCTGGGTATTCCAAGCCGTATGAATATCGGACAGGTTTTAGAGGTTCATATGGGTCTCGCCTGCAAAGCGCTTGGATTCAAGATTGCCACTCCCATTTTCGACGGCGCCAGCGAGATGGATATCATGGATATGCTGGAACTGGCAAATGACTATGTCAATACTGAATGGGAAGAGTTCCAGACTAAGTATCAGGATACGCTTGATCCTGAGATTATGAAATATCTGGAAGAGAATCTGGATCATAGAGCAGAATGGGCCGGCGTGCCGATCAGCCGCAATGGCAAATTGCCGCTGCGCGACGGACGTACAGGAGAACAGTTTGATAATCATGTAACCGTTGGCTATATGTATTATCTGAAGCTGCATCATCTGGTAGATGATAAGATCCATGCTCGTTCTACAGGTCCTTATTCTCTGGTGACACAGCAGCCGCTGGGAGGTAAGGCGCAGTTTGGCGGTCAGCGTTTTGGAGAAATGGAAGTGTGGGCGCTGGAGGCTTATGGCGCTGCCTATACGCTGCAGGAGATTTTGACTGTCAAATCAGATGATATCGTAGGTCGTGTAAAGACCTATGAAGCCATTGTAAAGGGTGAAAATATTCCCGAGCCGGGCGTTCCGGAATCCTTTAAGGTGCTGCTCAAGGAGCTGCAGTCTCTTGGTCTGGACATTCGTGTGCTTACAGAGGATGCACAGGAAGTAGAGATTCACGAGGATCTGGGCGACGAAGGAGAAGGCGTTGATGTAAATATGGAGGGCCGCGAGGATATCCAGACGGGCTCTGTGTATTATGAAGATCAGCCGCCGATGGAAGAAGAGCTGATTGATACAGACGAAGAAAATGAAGAAGATTTGGATTTCGAGCCGGATCTTGAGGCAGGCGGTTATACAGTGGCCGATATTGATACTTTAGATGATCCTATGTTTAGCGAAGACCTATAAGAAGGGGGAACGCATAGATGGCTGTAAAAACCACACATCAATCCATACAGTTTGATGCGATTAAAATTGGTCTTGCTTCACCGGAAAAGATCAGAGAATGGTCCCATGGTGAAGTCAAGAAGCCGGAAACAATCAACTATAGAACCTTGAAACCGGAGAGAGATGGTCTTTTCTGTGAGCGCATTTTCGGACCGACAAAGGACTGGGAATGTCACTGCGGAAAATACAAACGGATTCGGTATAAAGGTGTGATTTGCGATCGCTGCGGTGTGGAAGTGACCAAAGCGAAGGTGCGTCGTGAACGGATGGGCCATATTGAGCTGGCAGCGCCGGTATCTCATATTTGGTATTTTAAAGGAATTCCCAGCCGGATGGGTCTGATTTTGGATATTCCGCCCCGTGCGCTGGAAAAGGTACTGTATTTTGCCTCCTACATTGTGCTGGACGGCGGCGATACAGGGCTTCTTTACAAGCAGCTTTTAACTGAGCGTGAGTACAGGGATGCGCAGGAAAAGTTTGGAGATGGGTTCCGGGCCGGTATGGGAGCGGAAGCTATTAAGGAGCTATTAGAAGCCATTGATTTGGAGAAACAGACGGCAGAGCTAAAAGAAGAGCTTGTAAACGCATCCGGACAGAAGCGGCTGCGGATTATTAAGCGCCTGGAGGTTGTAGAGGCATTCATGCAGTCAGGAAACCGTCCTGAGTGGATGGTGATGGATGTAGTGCCTGTTATTCCTCCGGATATTCGTGCGATGGTGCAGCTGGACGGCGGCCGCTTTGCTACCTCCGATCTGAATGACCTGTACCGAAGGGTGATCAATCGAAACAATCGTCTGCGCCGCTTGCTGAGTCTGGGAGCGCCGGATATTATCGTACGTAATGAAAAGAGAATGCTGCAGGAAGCGGTGGATGCCCTGATCGACAACGGCAGACGCGGCCGTCCTGTGACTGGCCCGGGTAACCGCGCTCTCAAATCTCTGTCTGATATGCTGCGCGGTAAGCAGGGGCGTTTCCGTCAGAATCTATTAGGAAAGCGTGTTGACTATTCCGGACGTTCGGTTATTGTGGTAGGACCTGAGCTTAAGTTCTATCAATGCGGCTTGCCGAAAGAAATGGCAATTGAGCTGTTTAAACCGTTTGTGATGAAAAAGCTGGTAGAAAAAGAGCTGGCTCATAATATCAAATCTGCAAAAAGAATGGTAGAGCGCCTCAAGGTTGAGGTGTGGGACGTGTTAGAAGAGGTAATCAGAGAGCATCCGGTTATGCTAAATCGTGCTCCTACACTGCACCGCTTGGGCATACAGGCCTTTGAGCCGGTACTGGTAGAAGGTAAGGCGATTAAGCTGCACCCGTTGGTATGCGTACCCTTTAATGCTGACTTTGATGGAGACCAGATGGCTGTGCATGTGCCGCTTTCAGTAGAGGCTCAGGCAGAATGCCGGTTTATGCTGCTTTCTACCAACAATCTGTTAAAGCCCTCGGATGGCGGCCCGGTTACAGTTCCGGCACAGGATATGGTACTGGGAATGTACTATCTGACGATGCAGAGACCGGATCATTTAACAGATGAGCAAAAGAATCAGCTGAGATTGTTTAAAGATGAGAACGAGGCCATTCTGGCAGAAGCGAACGGAGAGCTGACGCTGCATACGCCTATCCGCGTACGCCGTACGGTAGAGGTAAACGGTAAAAAGGTTTCAGGCTTAGCGGAAACGACGGTAGGCCGTATCATCCTGAATGAAAAGCTGCCGCAGGATCTGGGGTTTGTTGACCGTGATCCCAATCAGCCGGAGACCTTCCTGCCCTATGAAATCAATTTCCTGGTCGGCAAAAAGCAGCTTGGAAAAATTCTTCAGAAATGTATTGACGTACACGGCATTACATTTACTGTCAGCGTACTTGACAATCTCAAATCCTTGGGCTTTAAATATTCTACGCTGGGTGCGATTACCGTATCCGCTTCGGATGTTGTGATCCCCAGTGAGAAAAAGGATATGATTGCAAAGGCAGAAAAGGAAGTTGCTAAGATCCTGAGTATGTTTAAGCGCGGTCTCTTTACTAATGAAGAGCGCCATAAACGTATTATTGAGACATGGACCAATACGATTCGGGATATTACCGATCTGCTGCTCCCGAGTCTTGGGGAAGACAACAACATTTATATGATGATCGATTCCGGAGCCCGTGGATCAATCGATCAGCTGAAGCAGCTTGCCGCGATGCGCGGCCTGATGGCAAGCCCGAACGGTGAAGTCATTGAGCTACCCATCAAATCCTGCCTGCTGGAAGGGCTGGATGTTCTGGAGTACTTTATTTCTGCACATGGTACCCGAAAGGGCTTGGCCGATACAGCGCTTCGTACCGCTGACTCTGGATATCTGACCAGACGTTTGGTGGATGTGTCCCAGAATATGATCGTGCGCGCTGAGGACTGCTGTGAGGGCGAAGAAGAAGTCCGCGGTATGTGGGTTTCTGCCTATAAAGACGGAGATGAGATGATCGAGCCGCTCGAGGAGCGAATCCGGGGACGTTGGTCGATTGATGAAATCCGTCATCCGGAGACAGGCGAGGTCATTGTGCCTGCCGACAGTCTCATTGGACCGATTCAGGCAACCAAGGTTGTGGAAGCCGGTATTGAGAAGGTTTATATCCGGACAATGCTGACCTGTAAGCAAAAGCTGGGAGTTTGTGCAAAATGCTATGGCGCTGATATGAGTACCGGACTTCCGGTTCGCATGGGAGAGGCTGTTGGCATTATCGCGGCTCAGGCTATCGGCGAGCCGGGAACGCAGCTGACAATGCGTACCTTCCATACGGGCGGTATTGCAACGGGCGATGATATCACACAGGGTCTTCCGCGTGTGCAGGAGCTGTTTGAAGCCAGAAAGCCAAAGGGCTTAGCAGTGATTGCCGAATTTGGCGGACTTGTTCAGGAGAATATTACGCGTAAGAAGCGGGAAATCATTATCACCGACCAGGAGAGCAAGGAGAGCAAAAATTACCTGATTCCGTACGGTGCGCGCCTGAAGGTGAAGGATGGTCAGGTGATCGAGGCTGGCGACGAGCTGACAGAGGGTTCTGTCAATCCGCATGACATTCTGAAAATCAAGGGACTGCTGGCTGTTCAGGATTATTTGATTCAGGAAGTACAGCGTGTATATCGTCTGCAGGGCGTGGATATCAATGACAAGCACGTGGAAATCATTGTGCGGCAGATGCTGCGCCGTGTCCGGATCGAGGACAACGGTTCTACGGATATGCTGCCTGGCTCTCTGGTGGATGTGCTGGAATTTGATGAGAAGAATGCAGCGGCTGAGGAAAATGGCTTAGAGCCCGCTGTTGGCGAAAGAGTTCTGCTGGGTATCACCAAGGCTTCTTTGGCTACCGATTCCTTCTTATCTGCTGCTTCTTTCCAGGAGACAACAAGAGTGCTTACAGAGGCCGCGATTAAAGGTAAGGTAGATCCGCTGATCGGACTTAAAGAAAACGTAATCATTGGTAAGCTGATTCCTGCCGGTACGGGTATGAGTCAGTACCAGAGAGCGGAGTACGAACTGGATGGACTGCCGCCGGCAGAAATTCAGAAAATTGCGGATGAGGCTGCCAAGGCAGATGCCGAGAGTCTGGCAATGGCATATGAAGAAGAGGAGCCGGCTCTGTATCAGGATGCGCTGGAGGATGATCTAAGCGCACTCTTAGATGATGTTTTAGAGACTGCTGCTTCAGAAGAAGATTTGCCGGAAGAAAACGAATAAAATAGTTGACAGAATTAAATGAGCATGATATACTCATTTAGTCTGCGTATAACGCGGACCTGCTGAGCAGGTCCGTTGTTTTTTGGCTTTTAATAGCGGCAGATGAAAATTTGAATAGGAGGTGCCGATATGCCTACTTTTAACCAGTTGGTAAGAAAAGGAAGACAGGTTTCAGTAAAGAAATCTACTGCGCCTGCATTGCAGAGAGGATGGAATTCTCTTCAGAAGAAAGCCACTGATATTTCTTCTCCTCAGAAGCGTGGTGTTTGTACCGTAGTAAAGACGGATACACCTAAAAAGCCTAACTCTGCTCTTCGTAAGATCGCCCGTGTTCGCTTGAGCAACGGTGTGGAAGTTACCGCGTATATCCCTGGTGAAGGTCATAACCTGCAGGAGCACAGCGTTGTGCTGATCCGCGGCGGCCGTGTTAAGGATATGCCTGGTGTACGTTATCATATCGTGCGTGGCGTGCTGGATACGGCTGGAGTTGCTAACCGTCGTCAAGCTCGTTCTAAGTACGGTGCAAAACGCCCGAAAAAATAATAAGTAGGGAAAAGGTGCCAATCATATAGGGCAGTGCCCTTAGGTTGGCGCGAGACACGTAGGACTAACATGTGAGTACCTATGATCTAATTACAAATTAATTAAGGAGGGAAGAATCGTGCCTAGAAGAGGACATATTGCCCACAGAGATGTACTGCCGGATCCGATTTACGGAAGCAAGGTAGTTACAAAACTGATCAATAGCATTATGCTGGACGGTAAGAAGGGTGTTGCCCAGAAGATCGTTTACGGCGCGTTCAACCGGATTGCAGCTAAAACAGAAAAGGCTCCGCTGGAGGTTTTCGAGGCTGCTATGAATAATATCATGCCGGTTTTGGAAGTAAAAGCAAGACGTGTAGGTGGTTCTACCTATCAGGTGCCTATGGAAGTGCGCGTAGAGCGCAGACAGACATTGGGTCTGAGATGGTTAACGACTTATTCCCGTGCTCGTGGTGAAAAAACCATGGAAGAGCGTCTGGCGAATGAGATTATGGATGCCGCTAATAACACGGGTGCTTCTGTGAAGAAGAGAGAAGATACCCATAAAATGGCAGAGGCTAACAAGGCTTTTGCGCATTTTCGGTTTTAATTGAGGAGGACAAGTCGTGCCTAGAGAATATTCGTTGGAGAATACCCGCAATATTGGAATTATGGCCCATATTGATGCGGGTAAGACCACACTGACGGAACGTATTTTGTTCTATACCGGTAAAACCCATAAGATCGGCGATACTCATGAGGGTACCGCACAGATGGACTGGATGGAGCAGGAGCAGGAGCGCGGTATCACGATTACCTCTGCTGCTACTACCTGTTTCTGGAAAGAAAATCGTATTAACATCATTGATACTCCCGGACACGTAGATTTTACGGTTGAGGTAGAACGGTCTCTGCGTGTGCTGGATGGTGCCATTGGCGTATTTTGCGCTAAGGGCGGCGTTGAGCCCCAGTCTGAGAATGTATGGCGCCAGGCTGATCAGTACAACGTACCCCGTATGGCATTTGTGAATAAGATGGACATCATGGGCGCCAATTTTTATAATGCGGTGCAGATGATGAAAGATCGTCTGAAGGCCAATGCAGTGCCGATGCAGCTGCCCATTGGCAAAGAAGATGATTTCAAAGGTGTGGTCGACCTGATGACCATGAAGGCCTTTATCTATAATGATGATTTAGGCGAAGATATTTCAGAAGTAGACATTCCGGCTGATATGGCAGAACAGGCAGAGGAATATCATGTTGCGATGCTTGAAGCAATCTGTGAGACAGATGAAGAGCTGATGATGCAGTATTTAGACGGTGAGGAGATTTCCATCCCTGATCTGAAGGCTGCGCTGCGCAAAGCCGTTTGTAACGTGGAAATCATCCCTGTTTTCTGCGGTACTGCATATCGCAATAAAGGTGTGCAGAAGCTTCTGGATGCCGTAGTAGAATATATGCCTGCTCCTACGGATGTACCGGCTATTGAAGGTACAAAGATGGACTCTGAGGAAAAGGACGTGCGTCATTCTTCTGACGAAGAGCCCTTCTCTGCGCTGGCATTTAAAATTATGGTAGATCCTTTTGTCGGAAAGCTGGCCTTCTTCCGCGTATATTCCGGTACTGTGAATGCTGGTTCTTATGTTTTGAATTCTACTAAGAATAAGAAAGAACGTATGGGCCGTATTTTGCAGATGCATGCCAATAAGAGACAGGAGCTGGATAAGGTTTATTCCGGAGATATTGCCGCGGCAGTAGGACTTAAGGTTACTACAACGGGCGATACACTTTGCGATGAAAATCATCCGATCATTCTGGAATCCATGGTATTCCCGGAACCGGTTATTTCCGTTGCCATTGAGCCCAAGACCAAAGCCGGTCAGGAAAAAATGGGTGTGGCACTGGCTAAACTGGCAGAAGAGGATCCGACATTCCGTACGCATACAGATCCGGACAGCGGACAGACCATTATTGAAGGTATGGGCGAGCTGCATCTGGAGATTATCGTAGACCGTCTGCTGCGTGAATTTAAGGTAGAGGCTAACGTAGGCGCTCCGCAGGTTGCTTATAAAGAGGCGCTGACAAAAGAGGTTGACGTGGAAGGAAAGTTTGTACGTCAGTCTGGCGGACGCGGTCAGTATGGACACTGTAAAGTTCGCTTTGTTCCGATGGATCCCAATGGCGAGAATTTGTATGAATTTGTTAATGCAATCGTCGGCGGTGCGATTCCGAAGGAATATATTCCGGCAGTTGATGAAGGTATTCAGGAAGCAATGCAGAGCGGCTCTTTAGCTGGATATCCGGTATTGGGTATTAAGGCAGAGTGCTACGATGGTTCTTACCATGAGGTTGACTCCTCTGAGATGGCTTTCCATATCGCTGGTTCTATGGCGTTTAAGGAAGCAATGAAGAAGGGAGCTCCTACCTTGCTTGAGCCGTTGATGCGTGTAGATGTTACTGTGCCTGAGGAGTATATGGGCGATGTAATCGGAGATATCAATTCACGCCGCGGTCGTATAGAGGGAATGGATAATGTGAATGGAACTCAGGTTATTCATGGCTTTGTTCCGCTTTCTGAAATGTTTGGATATGCGACAGATCTTCGTTCAAAGACACAGGGACGCGGTACGTATTCTATGTTCTTTGATCATTATGAGCCAGTTCCCAAGAGTGTTGGCGAGAAAATCTTAAACGAGCGCGCTCGCGATTGATTTTAACTAACAAAATTTGTAAAACCCCTTGCAAAAACACGTCTTATTCACTATAATAGGACTGATGTTATGTAGTAAAAAACCTATATAGGAGGAATTTTATAATGGCAAAAGCTAAGTTTGAAAGAACTAAACCCCATGTAAACATTGGAACCATTGGTCACGTTGACCATGGTAAAACCACTTTGACCGCTGCCATCACCAAGACTCTTCATCAGAGACTTGGTACCGGTGAGGCTGTAGCCTTCGATATGATCGATAAGGCTCCCGAAGAGAGAGAGCGTGGTATTACTATTTCTACCGCACACGTTGAGTATGAGACAGAGAATCGTCACTATGCCCATGTTGACTGCCCTGGCCATGCTGACTATGTAAAGAACATGATCACTGGTGCAGCACAGATGGACGGCGCTATTCTGGTAGTTGCTGCTACCGATGGTGTTATGGCTCAGACTCGTGAGCACATCCTCCTGTCTCGTCAGGTAGGCGTTCCTTATATCGTTGTATTTATGAACAAATGCGATATGGTAGATGACGAAGAGCTCTTAGAGCTGGTTGATATGGAAATCCGTGAGCTGCTTACCGAGTATGAGTTCCCGGGAGATGATACTCCGATTATTCAGGGTTCTGCTCTGAAGGCTCTGGAAGATCCGAGCAGCGAGTGGGGTGACAAGATTCTTGAGCTGATGAAGTCTGTTGATGAGTATATCCCGACTCCTGAGCGTGATACAGAGAAGCCTTTCCTGATGCCTGTTGAGGACGTATTCTCTATTACTGGCCGTGGTACTGTTGCTACCGGTCGTGTAGAGCGTGGTGTTCTGCATGTATCTGAAGAGGTTGAGCTGATTGGTTTGACCACCGAAATTAAGAAATATGTTGTAACTGGTATTGAGATGTTCCATAAGCTGTTGGATGAGGCTCAGACTGGCGATAATATCGGTGCTCTGCTGCGTGGTATTCAGAGAGATGAGATCCAGAGAGGTCAGGTTCTGGCTAAGCCTGGTTCTGTAACCCCTCACCACAAAGTAAAGGGTCAGGTATACGTTTTGAAGAAGGAAGAGGGTGGCCGTCATACTCCTTTCCTGACCAACTATCGTCCTCAGTTCTATTTCAGAACTACCGACGTTACCGGTGTCATCACGCTGCCTGAGGGTACCGAGATGTGCATGCCTGGCGATAACGTTGAGATGGGCATCGAGCTGATCTACCCTGTTGCTATGGAAAAAGGACTGCGTTTTGCTATCCGCGAGGGTGGCCGTACCGTAGGTTCCGGTTCCATCACAGAGATCATCGAATAAGGTAAAGATTAAAAGGGCGCCGAAATGGGCGCCCTTTTTTTATCAAAGTGAATACTGAGAGTGAGGAAGAAAATGAAACTCATATCATGGAATGTCAACGGATTAAGAGCTTGTATGCAAAAGGGGTTCAAAGAGTTTTTTGATGCCTCGGATGCGGATTTCTTTTGTTTACAGGAGACAAAGCTGCAGGAAGGCCAGATTGATTTTGCACCGGAAGGATATTATGCATACTGGAATTATGCTGAAAAGAAGGGGTATTCTGGTACTGCCATTTTTACTAAGCATAAGCCTTTGCGTGTGAGCTATGGGATAGGCATTGAAGAGCATGATCATGAAGGGCGCGTGATCACATTGGAATATGAAAACTTTTATGTGATCACCGTGTATACGCCTAATTCCAAGCGAGAGCTCCTGCGCCTTCCGTATCGGATGATTTGGGAGGATGATTTTTTAGCATATTTAAAAAAGCTTGAAACTGTTAAGCCAGTTATTTATTGTGGAGACCTTAAGACTGAGCACTCATCATATACATCAGATGTGAAAAGAAAACCGGTGATTATTTGTGGTGATCTGAATGTGGCAGCTGCCCCAATAGATTTGCGCAATCCTAAATCAAACGAACGAAACGCTGGATATACTCCCGAGGAGAGGGAAAAAATGCGCTGCCTGCTAGAATCTGGATTTGTAGATACGTTTCGCTATATGTACCCTGATAAGCAAGAATTTTCTTGGTGGAGTTATATGCGCAATTCAAGAGAAAAGAATATCGGTTGGCGCATTGATTACTTTCTGATATCCGAATTTGCAAAATCCAGTATCAAAGATGCAGGAATTATGACGGATATTTACGGCTCCGATCATGCACCGGTATTACTTGATGTGGACATCTAGGACAAATTGGCCTTCAGAATCCCGGCTATAATCAATCTTCTCAATGATATTTTTTAAAAATTGATTTTTATCTTGTGCATCAATTTCATCGTCCTGCAGCGATTCCAATGCATCGGAAAGCAGCAGGACTTTTTCCTCATACTCAACTTTTTCCGGCATGGTGCTTTCTATTTCCGCGATTTGCTGCTCAATTGATTCGATCGTTGCATTATGTTTTGACTTTCTTTCCAAAAATTCATTTGATGTGTAGATTCCGTTTTCGTAATCATCAAACGCTTTCTCGAGTTTTCGCTTTGTAGCTTTTAATTGTGCCTGAAGCTTGTCTATTCGATCGATAAGGGCCCCTTCATCTACATCAGGAAGATTATCCACTTTAACCTCAAAATCATCTATATATAGTTTTAAACACTGCGTAAGGGCATCCATAACGTCATTAACCGCTGCGGATTTAACAGTACAAAACTGAGATAGGGGATGTGTATATCTATCTCGAGTATTTCCCTTATGTTTGCTGTAGTGCATCATTTTGCCGCAGCTCTTGCATGCGAGTAGACCGGCCAGCGGATTGATCAGTTTTAATCCGCTTTTTGTTTTGTCTGTTTTGAAATCTTTATTTGCTTCCATGAATGTCTCCTCATCGACCATTGCTTCGTGTTTTCCATCAAATAGCATATAGTGCTCTGTATGATTTGATCTCGGTCTGCTAGTTTTAAGTTTGCCATCTACCATTGTTTTAATCCGCATTCGATCATTCCAACGGACTTTTCCCATATTTACCGGATTCATTAGAATTGATTTCACGCTGTCTTTTGACCATTCCAGTTCGCCTCTATATGTTGGAATGCCCATTGAGGTCAGGCGCTTGGCGATTTTACCGGGGGACATTTTTTCTTTTATACGCCACTCGTACATCATTTTCCCAACATCAAATTCCTGCGGATGCGGCGTTAGAGTTCGGCTTCGTTTTGATTTTATGATATTCCAGCCATATGGTCGATAGCTACCCATATAGTTTCCCTCAACGACAGCCTGTTTCCGGCCCCGGTCAAGTCGTTTTTGAATCATCTTGTATTCGCGGCGGCTCATGAATAATTCAAATTCCATGTACTCTTCATCATCTGAATTGTGCGCTACGTCATATGTTTTTGTTGGCGTTACGACCAGCAGGCCGGTGTTGTTGTTTGCATACTTTAGGCAGTCTATTATCTTCTGGGCATCCCCTTGATTACCTCGCGACAATCTGGTTACTTCTACAATAATAATCCCTCGATATAGCCCAGCATAGCAATCAGCGATCAGTTTTTGAATTTCTGGCCTTGCCTCTATTGTTTCTCCGGAAACGATCTCGGAATAGATTTTGCCAACGTATAGGCCTTTTTTCTCGGCCAGTTCAATCAGTATTTCTTTATGCCGTTTTAGAGTTTCACCGGCACCCATTGCCTCCGCCTCTATGTCTTTTCTTGATTTTCGAAGATAGATTGCATATATATCCATCTTAGGAGGCAGAGTGTTGTCTATGATTCTATTTGTGTCCAATGTATTTATCATGCTCACTTTCAACTATTTGCGCTTCTCCTTTCACGGATATTATAACATCAGAATTGACCAACTTCAACGGGAACAGAAAGAAGATAAAAAGTTTGCAAAACTGCAAAGTCTGTGTTGACATTATTTTAAATAGTGCTTAAAAAATAATCTCTGAATCCCTTTATTTATACGGTTTTCAGAGATTTTATGTATTAGATCAGCGTTGCAATTTTGTTAAATATCCCAGGTCTGAATTTGTAAAATGTAGTGCCTGATGATTGATGCGGAATGACAATTTTTGCATTGTCCAAAACAACCAACTGATAGGATGCAGCATCCAGATGCATGCCAAGTGCAGCTGATATTTCATGCATTGATGATTCTCCATTTTTCATAATATATTTTATAATGTTCATTTGATCTGGATTTTTCAGCGCATTAGCTAAAATCGTTAAATCATTCGTATAACCGCCATGTGCATTCGATAGGTAATCCAATCCCAATAAAATAATATTCGGGGACTGATAGATATAAATGATTTTTCTGTGCAATAGGCAAAATGATATATATTGTGTGCTAGGCGATTTTTCGCAATTTATTTCTGTAAACGCCCGTGCAACAAATGCATCCGGATCCGCATCAAGAGCATCAACATATCTAGGCACATCAATTTCATATTTTTTTCTCATTCCTAAAATTATACTATATTTATCAGCTATGGCATTCTTCAACGATTTTTCATATATCTCCGGATCATCAAAATATGCTATCAACAGCTGTTTTACATTTTCATCACAATTTAGCGTATTTGATATGTATCTGGCTATATCATAACTATTGTCTGGCATAGGTGCATTATCTGTCCAGAAATCCCATAGCAGCTGTCGGACAGGGATATCACTTCCATTCAATATAGCGAATATATCTGAAATATTTATTTTACCCCCTAGATCATGCATAGTACGAATAAAAACCATACGTGAAAAAAATGACATCGTATGTTGTTTCTGTTTGAAAAACACAGCACAGCGTTGATCGATTTCTCCAATCTCCTCTACAATATTTTTATAGTAAATTAGATCATCTGGCGTATCTGCAATATGTGCTTCCCATGATTCCTGATTAAAATATATTACAAATACAAAGTACATATCCATAATAGCGCCGGGATCTGCGCATAATTTATAGTTCATTATAAATAAACCTCCTGTTTTTTTGTAATTCACGGGGCCAATATCAGTATAATGAACAAAAAACAGGATTTCAAGCTGTAAAAAATGGATAAAATCCCAGACAATTGCTGTCTGGGATAATTCTGGAATATAAAATTAAATTGGCGTCACTTTTTCTTAAAATTTCTAAAATACATTAGGTAGAACTAGTGAAGCAGTTTCCGACCTAAACGACATGCAGCTTTTCCTTCAATGCATCTTGCAGTGTCTGCGAAAAATTGACATCATGTTCCAGCGCTAGCGTATTGAGCCATGCAGGAATAGTAATAGTCTTTTTAACGGATTTTTCAAAATGCTCTTTGGCGTATGCTGCCACATCAACCGATACCATATTGACAAATGATTCACACTCTGGGGCCTCGGGAGTCAACTCTTTTGCGATAGCTACGGGATCAATATCAGTCATTTTAGATGGGGAAGGGATTTCATCTCCGTCTTTTTGGCAGGAGTACAGGTAGCCTGCAAGACAATCAACAGCCATTTCCATCGCCTCTTCAAAATCGGATCCCTCTGTGGCCAGCCAATTAAGATCGGGAAAGACAACAGAGTAAGCACCATCTTCTGCATAAAAACAAGCCGGGTACATAGATAACATATAGATACACCTCCTATATAATTCTTGGAAGCAGGCAAGGGGGCTACTTGAGCCCCGCCTGTTTCCTGATGGAGTTCTCGGTTTTCTTGCTCAAGTCCTTACCTGTATGAAAAGGAATTGTAACTTTTCCGGGCTTCGTAGGGTGTACATAATGTTTATGTGATCCTACTTGATGCTTGAAAATCCATCCATCTGCAAGGATTATTTTCTCCATTTCTCGTGGTTTTAATGGCATTTATGTTTACCTCCCTTGCAGTATTATAATACCATATAATACGTATAAAATCAATACGTATAAATAAAATAAATACAAAATATTTTCAAGGCGTGTCTTTGTCTTTATCTTCGGAGGATGTCCATTTAGCCCGTTTCTCTTCCATCATTTTTTGCATCAGCATGGTTTCGATTTCCTGCTGTACTTGTTTGGGAAATTCATTATATTTCAAAATGAAAGAGTTAACAAAGTCGACATCATATATATTCAATAACTTATTGACATCTTCTTTTTGATCTGATCGCCGATAGGCTCTTACTAAATTTTCTTCATGGGGCGTTAGAACAAGATCAGATGCGTGATCTGGTTTTGTGATAAACCGATTTATCCCTAAAAAATAGTCAGAGTCTATATTCAGTGCTTCGATTATGCGTTTGGCTATTTTTAGGTCAGGAATTCTATAATTATTTTCATAATTTGTTAGCGTTGATACTGCTACGCCGATTTCCTCTGCCAGCTGCGCCATTGTCATTCCACGGCGCTGTCGTGCAGACCTGATTTTTTCCCCGAGTGTTTTCAATGTATGCACCTCTTTTCCTATCATCAATTATATGTTAGCATTTTCAATATGTCAATCAAAATATTTCAAAACGAAAAATAAAATAATTCGTAACGAAATATTTGACTTGACACATCACCATCAAAGTAGTATTATTAGCTTAGTCATTCAATACGAAACATTAAGTGATTCAAAATGAAATACTTGAGGCGGTGATAATGATTAAAATATAGACTATTTTTATGCACTAGGTAATATTACGGAGGAAGAGAAAATGAAATACATAGAACGATCTATTGAATTGTTGGAAAAAATAAAAGAAAAAATAATCACAATTGATGATGAAGACATGGAATATATTTACGAAACTATAAAAAACATAATCCTAGTCAATCAAAAAGGCTGAGCATTGCTCAGCCTTTTTTTTCTGCCAGCTTCTCCGCGATGGTCGCCAATACTTCCCATTCATTTTCATTCAAGTTGGCCAAAACAGATAGAAATCGAGATTTAAAACTATCTGGCCCTTCCTTAAATACCGTTGCTGCGAATTTTGACAATTCGGCTGCCCTGCTGGGAGGCAGGATCATATCGCCTTCTCCGGTCTTTAACCAGTCTATACTAATATTAAACTGTTCGCATATATCTTCAATTATACGTTCACTTGGCGTGGTGTCTTCCCTATTGATTATTTTCCAAACATAGGCGGGAGTCACGTTTATTTTTTTTGCAAAATCTGTTTGATTCAAACCACTATGTTCAAATACCCGGCATATACGATCTCTGATAGTTTCCAATTTTTTCAAAACCTCCTTTTTTAGAAGTATACAACATGGAAAATAATTAGTCAATGAAAAAATAAACCCAGTTTAAAAATAACGCTTGACAATACAACTTAGTAATAATATAATTAAACCAAGTTTAAAATGAAGGAGGGATTATATGACAGAAAAAGAAAAGCTGATTGAAGATCGCATCAGGAAGGCGATTCCACAGCTAACTACAGATCAGCAAGAGGCATGGCTGACTATCGGTGAAACTATGGTGCTTATCAAGAACATCATGGAGGAGAATAGGCGAAAAGAAGCAGAGCCTGCAAGTTGACAGGCTCTGCGGAGAAGAAGTCGAATTGATAATATTTCATTTGTTATTTTCGGTGAGTTTGTAAATGAGTTCACGTTCTTCGTGGGATGGTTCTTTGCCAGATTTCTTTAGCATTCTAATGAATCGATTTGTCATACCATCTCCATATGCTCCGTTTAAGAGGGCTTCTGTACAAATGTTTGCTGACTGTTTAAACTGGCCTCTTTTTTCATATATCATGGCCAATCTTTTATACGCAGGAACATTTTCAGGAGGTTTCTTTCCATGTTTAATTTCGATAGAGGACATGAGCTTATATAGAGCAATGTTCTCGTAGCACTCTACGATATATTGGTCTGCAGCAGGGCCAGTGAATGATTTGGAGTTGTAGAGTATAGACCAGCCAGACTGAATTTTTTTCATACCGGCATAATATGCATCCGAAACAGGCTTGAGTATTTCTAGGTATCGCTCAAACTCCTCAAATTCCCATTTTGCGAATTTCCAGTTATTTACTACCTTAAGATATTCCCATTGCTCAGAAGAGCCACCAGCATCTATGAAATTGAGCAAGTTCTCATACTCTGTCAAGGATGTATCAACAGTGAAATCAAAAGTTTTCTTGCCAAACAGCTTTTTAAATAGTCCCATATGGCGATTGCCTCCATTTTTTTAGATTTGCTGAGCAGCGGCTCGAGGAGAGGTTACTTATTTATCTCTGGCTTGTCGGTGCGACCAAGGAGGTAGTCAACAGAGCAGTCAAGGTAATCGGCGATCTTAACGATTGCTTCTATTCTTGGATAAAACCCTCCTGATTGCATAGAAGATAAGGTATTTATACTTAGGTTGCATTCAGAAAGCAATTCTTTAATTGTAATTTTGTTCTGTTTAGCAAGCGCCTTAATTGTTATCGCAACTTCTTGTGAATTATGCATTATATGTACCTCGTAAATTTGTGCAAGTTTACAAAATCACAATTTATTGTGATTTTGTGTTGATTATCACAAGTTATTGTGATATAATATAACCAGGTTAAGAAATTAACCTAAATATACCAAAACAGGAGGAAAAAAGCAATGAGCAAGCGAAAGAAAAGCGGTAATGAAGAAGATCGGCGACTCAAAACCATCATTCTCATTACCGCAGTCACAAACCTTATCAAGACACTGATCGATTTGATCAGCAGCTTGATAGAGTAGGGATAGGGGCGAAAGCCCCTTCTCCTAAAAGATATATCTTTCAAGGTTCATTGTCAATATATAAATTCAAATTTTAAACAGGAGGTAAAAGGATGGAAACATTAAAAATTGTGTTACAGATTGCAAATATCTGGCTTGATGTCTTGCTTATTGCATTATTGGTTAGGGGGTGGAGAAAGTGAGCGTAGGCGCAATGATTCGGAAAAAGCGAGAGGAGAAAGGCTTGCAGCAAGTGGATGTTGCAGATCGTGTCGGAATCTCTCAGGCAATGTTATGCCAGATTGAGAGAGGTACTAAGAATCCATCGCTGCAAGTGAGTAAGGAAATAGCAAACGTGCTAGGCTGTCAGATCGAAGATTTACTGGAATAAATTAAAAACCCGAGCAGCAGCTCGATAAAAAGGAGAACACAACAATGAGCAAATTTTTAACTGATGAACAGGTGCAGATTGAAATTGATCAGCTGAATGAATCGCCGGCCGTAGCGTTGGCAAGACAGGAGCAGCGCCTAAAATATCGCAAGCGCCAATATTTATATGTGCTTCGCTGGTATGAAAAGCGAGGCAAGGAGTTGATGGCTGCTGGTATTACCTATGAGGCCATGGTGGAAGACTACAACCGATTAAAACAAGAGGATGGAGTTGAAATTGATGGAAGCGGCGAAGACTGAGATCAGATACGGCAATGCAATCGTTCGGATGCATGGAACACCTAACACAGAGACGATAAAAAAAGCGGCAGAGCAATATTTAAGGAGAGTTGAGCAATGCAGACAAAGAGAAAGCAGAGAGAAATCAAGCACCTGAAGCACCTACGTGCGGAGTATATAGAGGATTCTGCATTTTGGTACGTGCAAGGAGATTATGCCCAGCATCTTAGATCAGTAATGCGGGCAGTGGATATAAACCATCAGATCATTGCAAGAAGGAAGAGGTTTTTTTAATGGCGGTTAAGATGCTGACATTTGATAGCCGGGAGGAATGGCTGAAAGGCCGTGGGCGTACCATAGGAGGCTCGGATGCATCGGCAGTTATTGGGTTAAATAGATGGAAATCGAATGTTGATCTTTTTCTTGAAAAGACAGGTCAAAAAGAGCCTGACGATATATCAGAAAAACCATATGTGAAATATGGAAATGATGCAGAAATGCACCTGCGGGAACTTTTTCGGTTAGATTTTCCGCAATACCGAGTTGAGTATGTAGCAAACAATATGTGGATCAATGATAAATACCCGTGGGCGCATTACTCTGCAGATGGATGGCTTTTCGATGAGGCTGGAAGGCTTGGCGTTTTAGAAATCAAAACAACCGAAATTCTGAAAAGCATGCAGAAAGAAAAGTGGAATAACCGGGTGCCAGATAACTACTTCGTGCAATGTCTGCACGGCATGGCGGTAATGGATGCGGAATGCTGCTGGCTAAAAGGTCAACTGAAAACAGTTTTTGAGGGTGTCCCTTACCTGCAAACAAGGCACTACTGCATTGAAAGAAGCGAAGTGCAAGATCAGATTGATTATTTGATGCAGGAAGAAGAAAAATTCTGGTTAAGTATGCAAAAAAAAGAATGTCCGCCGCTGGTATTACCAGATGTAATTTGAAATCAACCTGCAATGCAGGATGAAATAAAAACCAAAAGGAGAATAAAGCAAAATGGAGCTAAGGATTGAACAATTTCAGCTGCCGAAAAAGATTGAGTTTAATTTTGCAGAACTGAAAGAAGAGCTCGCCGCCAAGGTTGAGAAGTATAACGGTCTTGTCTATGACGATTCTCAGATCAAGCTTGCGAAATCGGATGTTTCAAATCTGAGAAAGCTGAAAAAGGCCTTGAATGATGAACGAATCCGCAAGGAAAAAGAGTACATGCAACCGTTTAACGAGTTTAAGGCAGAGATCAATGAGGTTATTCAGATTATTGATCAGCCGATTGCTATGATCAGCAGGCAGATCGAGGACTATGACAACCAAAAGAAGCAGCAAAAGCTAATCGAAATCAGAGAATATTTTGACAGCTGCGAGCGCCCTGAATGGCTGAATTTCGATCAGATTTTTGATGAAAGATGGCTGAATGCCTCGGTATCGATGAAGCAGGTTGCTGTTGCTATTGATGAAAGATTAGACCAGATCGAGATTGAGATGAAAACATTGAAAACTCTTCCGGAATTTTCATTTGAGGCAATTGAAACCTACAAGCACAGCCTAAACATCAACATGGCAATAGCGGAAGGCCAGCGGTTGGCTGAAATTCAGAAGAGAAAGGCAGAAGAAGTTGCCAGAAGGCAGCAGGAAGCAGAGGAAAAGGCAAAACAGGAAGCGGCTGTCCTGCATGCTGCACCGACAGAAAATGATCAATCTATGGAAGTGCAGATAGAAATGCCTGTTAGAGAGTGGATATCCTTCAAAGCATATCTCAGCGTTGAAGAGGCACGGGAACTTTGTGCATGGTTTAAACAGAACGGCATCCAGTACGGACCGGCAAGGTAAGAAAGGGAAATCATGGGATTTACAGAAATTTTGACAATTATCTTTGTTGTATTAAAGTGCTTCGGCCTTATCAGCTGGTCATGGTGGCTTGTGCTACTGCCGGAACTGATTGCATTTGCGTTGTATCTGCTCCTGATTGTGCATGCGATTTACACGTATTATCAGGTCGCAAAGGAAGCTAAAAAATTCAGGAAATCGTTTTTTGATGACCTGATGAAACATTAAGAAAAGGAGAAAAACAAAATGATTACTTGTGACAAAGGACACGTAAAAATGAATGGTCCATTTCCGATTATATTGTCAGAATGTACAGTCGTTATACGTTCCATCTTTGAAATACTGACCGAAAAAGGAATGCCGGAAGAATTGGCAAAAAGACTCATTCAGAATGCTTATGATACGGCATTCATGAGCAATGAAGAAATAGAAAAATCAAGCAATGAAGCCAAATCAAATATGTCGAATGATCTAAGAATTGTTATCGAACGCCTTGCAGAAGCCTTGCAAGAAGATTGAATTTGAAATTTTTTTTAAGAAAAGGAGAGGAACAAAATGGCAGTAACAAATCAAATCACACCACGCAAGAACAGCACTCAAATTCTTGAGTACGAAGCAAACGGCGAAAAGGTTAAACTTTCGCCGCAAACCGTAAGAAACTATCTTGTTTCCGGCGGCGGCAATGTCAGCGATCAGGAAGTCGTGATGTTTCTCAATCTTTGCAAGTACCAACACCTTAATCCGTTTCTAAGGGAGGCGTACCTCATCAAGTATGGTAACAGTCCGGCAACGATCGTCACAGGTAAGGACGTATTTATTAAGAGGGCAAAGCGTAATCCTGCTTTCATGGGAAAACAGTCTGGAATTATCGTGCAGACGGAAAACGGCGAAACGATTGAGCGGGAAGGAACTTTTCACCTGCAGGAAGAGAAGATAGTCGGCGGCTGGGCAAAAGTATTTGTGAGAGGTTATGAGCATCCAGAATATGCCTCTGTAGCATTTGACGAATACGCAGGCAGAAAAAGCAATGGGGAGCTCAATAGCCAATGGGCATCCAAACCGGCAACCATGATCAAAAAGGTTGCTCTCGTGCAGGCGTTACGCGAAACATTCCCAGAGGATTTTAACGGTCTGTATGTGCAGGAAGAAAAACCCGAGACTTCTGAGATTGTGCTTGATGAAACAATAATTTCAGAGCCAGCTCAGCTGCAGCAAGAAGTGCAGCCAGTGCAGCAGATACAGCAGGAACCAGTGCAGACCGCTGACAATGTGCAAGCGGCGCTGTTTGGTGATAATTTTTAAAATTTAAAGGAGATCAAGGAAAATGGAAAAAATCACACTGAATGGAATCGATTATGTAAAGGAAGAGGATGTCAAAGAGCTATCACCTGCTGAAAAGTTGGATGGCATGGAATATTGCATCATTCGAACCTATTCCGCTGGTGTATTTGCCGGATATGTAGAGAGCAGAAACGGAAAAGAAACCGTTATCCGAAAAGTGCGTAGGATCTGGCGTTGGGCGGGTGCCAATACTCTGTCTCAGTTAGCGGTTGACGGAACGTGCAAGCCGGAGGAGTGTAAATTCGCTTGCGAAGTGGACAAGATCATTGTCACGGAAGCGATTGAAATTATTCCTTGTACAAAAAAAGCCATGCGATCAATTAAAGGGGTAGAAGAATGGAGAATGTAACTAAGAAGCCCTCTGGCTGTGGTTCTGGCTCAGGCTTCGGCTTTGAAGATGGCACTGGCGGTTTCTTTGGCCTTTGCGATGGCACTGGCGATGGCACTGGCATTAGTGATGGCTATGGTTTTAGCAATGGCTGGGGTGATGGCTCCGGCACTGGCACTGGCTTTGGCTATAGTTGTGGATCCGGCAATGGCCGGGGCGACGGGTAATCGAATGAATTTTACTGTTATTTCGTAAATACAAAAATATACCCCGCATGGTATTTTCCCTGCGGGGTAGGAAAGGAAACATTATGAATAAATTCATCATATCTGGCCGGCTCTGTGCCGACCCTGAGATCAGGTATACGCAGAATGGGACACTGGTTGTCACTTTTGATTTTGCTGTCAATCGACGTTTTAAGCGGGAGGGTGATCCGGATGCCGATTTCTTCCGCTGTAGCGCATTCGGAAAAACCGCTGAGGTATTTCAAAAATGCAGTATCACGAAGGGTACGAAGTTGATACTGGAAGGCGAAGTGCGCAATAACAACTACACCGACAAGGAAGGAGTGAAGCACTACAGCGTGCAAGTTGTTGTTTCGTCGATAGAATTTTGCGAAAGCAAAGCAGCAGATCAAAACTCGCAGGAAGCTGCACCTGCATATGCACCGAATAACACGGGATATAATGCTGCCGTTACCGCTGCGCATGCATTCCCGCCAGCGCCGCAATACTCGCAAGAATCTATTGGATATGACGGATTTGAGGAATATCAGTCAGATGAGGGGCTCCCGTTTTAATGGCGAAGTATCGAAGCAAAAAAACGATCATTGACGGAATAACGTTCGATTCACTGAAAGAGGCCCGGAGATATAGGGAGCTGCGCCTGCTAGAAAAGGCGGGCGCAATCTCTGATCTCCGCACGCAAGTCAGGTTTGTTCTCATTCCTGCACAGCGGGAGCCGGACGGAATCGGGAAACGTGGCGGCAAGATCAAGGGAAAACTGATTGAGCGGGAATGCATCTACGTGGCAGATTTTTGCTATACAGAAAATGGTGCTCAAATTGTGGAAGATACAAAGGGATTTCGGACAAAGGATTACATAATCAAGAGAAAACTTCTCTTGTGGATTCATGGAATCCGGATCCGAGAGACTTAATGATCTGATAAAGGTTTGATTTAATACCCCGTCAGGATTGCGTAACGGCATGATGAGGCGCTTTATATCGTATCAGTGAGTATTTTATCGATCGAAGAAATAAATCGGCTTAAACTGCCGTTAAATGATTAAGGAGATTAACTAATGAATGAACTGGTTAACACGAAGAACCTTGTAGCTGGAATTTTGAAACAAGATAAGACAGCGAGGGATAGCGACGATTACCTGTATTACCTTGTCTGCAAGGAAAAAATGAAAGCGGCCGGCGATAATATTGACGGCATTAGTTTCCGGGATGGCCTGATATACCGAAGTTTTTACGGCCTTCCAGCATTTGAAACTGTCCGCCGAGCAAGACAGAAAATTCAGGCGCAGAACCCGGATCTTTGCGCAAGTGCAGATATGCAGGGCATGCGGGAAATGAAAGAAGCGAGATTTAGAGCATTTGCAAAAGAGGAATGAGCATCATGAAGTTAGTTATCTACATGAAGAGCAAGGAGAAAGTCGTATTTCAAAACGACGAATGGACCAAAGTCTCCACAGCGGGAATCCAAAATGAGCAATTGATTATTGTGGAAAAAGAACAACACAATATCGCTCTGATTCCTATGTGCAATATTGAATATTACAGGCTTTACGAGGTGGAGCATGGCGGAGAAGGATAAAAGATATTATTGGCTGAAGTTGAAACGTGATTTTTTCAAGCGGCATGACATCCGGATTATCGAAAATATGCCGAATGGCAAAGATTACATTCTCTTTTACCTGAAATTGCTTTGTGAAAGTGTTGATCATGACGGAAATCTAAGGTTCAGCGACGAGATACCGTATAACGAAGAAATGATTGCGACTATCACAAATACAAATATAGATATTGTGAGAAGTGCGATTAAAATATTTACGCAGCTGCATATGATGGATGTCATGGATGATGGCACCTATCACATGAAAGAAGTATGCAGGATGTTAGGAAGCGAGAGCTACTGGGCGCAAAAAAAGCGGGAGCAGAAAGAGCGTGAAGCGATACAAGGGCAAAGCGTTGGAAATTTTCCAATCGAGTCCAACGATTTTCCAACGAGTCCAAGTAAGAGAAAGAGTAAGAGTAAGACTATAGATAAAGACAATAAAAACAATGTGCAAAACAAGCCAACTAAAACGGACATTGATTGTTTTTTTGATTACATTTGGAGCCTATATCCTGTCAAAAAAGGAAAAGGGCAAGTGTCAGCAGCCAAGAAAGCAGCGCTTTATGATATAGGGCCTGATGAAATGAAGAGAGCGATCAATCGGTATTTGGAAGAACTTCAAAAAGATGCAGCGTGGAGAAAACCACAAAACGGAAGCACATTTTTCAATTCTGGATATGTTGACTATTTGGACGCTAACTTCAAGCCAGATGAAGTACCAGAAAAGCAAGGCAGCAAGACATCAAGAACTACAGGATTTCATAATTTCACGCCGAGGAATGATAGCGATTGGGACGATATCGAAAAGATGGCGCAGCAAAGGCAACAAAGCCTGCTTGCAGAACATGGAGCCGAGGAGGAGCTATGAATTCGCTGAATGATCGGAAAGGAAAAACATGGTAAACGAGTTACTGCGAAATGGTGATGGATATGTAGACCCAACGGCATATAAGGCACTAAGCAAAATCCGAAAAGAAGAAAGGTCGGCAAAAATGAAATACCAAGGCATGGATATTCGAAGGGGAGATATATTTTATATCTACAAACAGGCGTATACAGGCAGCGAACAGGAGTCAGGAAGGCCGGCAATTGTAGTATCAAACAATATCGGCAATGAGCATGCACCTATTGTCAGTGTAGTATACATGACAACGCAAGAGAAAAACAACCAGCCAACGCATGCAAAAGTGAATTGTAATAAACGGGAATGCACGGTCCTTTGCGAACAGGTTGCAACGGTATCCAAAAGCAAGATTGGCAGCTATATTACATCTTGCACTGAAGAGGAAATGGATGAGGTAGATGCAGCCCTTGCCTGTGCGTTAGGTCTGGATTTTGATATAGTATATGCGGAAGATGAAAAGATATCAAGGAGAATTTGAAAAAAGCAAGGTGGTACATCGAAAAGGAGATTGGAAGAAATGCAAATTAATCTTGACAAGAATTTTTATATCGGCATCGATGAATACAATCACACTCTGCATATGAAATTCATCGGAAAAACAAGGGAAGGCGAAAAAAGACAGTCTGACAAGGTGATTGGATACTATGGAAGCATTGATGATTGTTTAGAGGCGTATCTGGATGCCCGTCAGAATCATTTAACAGTAGAAAGAGCCGTCTCTTTGCGCGAGTACGTAAATTTGGTCACAAAGTCGAACAAGGAGGCTTTACGGGCCTTTAAACGATTGATCAAGGAGTCAACATGCTGAGCGTATCGATCTTTATCGTGCTGGCCGGGTTTAAACTGGCGAGGATGGCGGCAAGGAGAATGGAGGCAGGAGCATTACATGAATGCAGTGATTAAATATCCCGGCAGCAAGTGGTCAATAGCAAACTGGATTATTTCATTTTTTCCTAAACATCATAGTTATCTGGAACCGTTTTTTGGGTCAGGAGCTGTTTTATTCAACAAGCCAAGATCGAATATAGAAACAGTAAATGATATGGATGGGTCGGTAGTGAATTTGTTCCGGTGGATTAAGAATGATCCTGAAAAGCTGGCGCATGAAATATATTATACGCCATACTCTAGACAGGTTTATGACGATTCGTTTAAATCGGTACCAGATGATAGTCTACAGCGTGCAGTAAATTTATGTGTTCGGTTAAATATGGGGCATGGGTTTAGAACAAATGGTAAAAAAGTAGGATGGAAAAATGATATTCAGGGAAGGGAACGTGCATACGCAGCCTTGGATTGGTCAACGATGCAAGACAGAATTATGACTGCTGCTGAACGGCTAAGAGGTGTACAGATTGAATGCAAACCGGCAATAGATGTTATAAAACGGTTTAATTTTGATAATGTGCTGATATACGCTGATCCCCCGTATGTGCTATCTACTAGGCACGGAAAGCAATATAAACATGAAATGGATGATGACGATCATGAACAACTGCTACAATCGTTGTTAGCCCACAAGGGCCCCGTGATAATAAGTGGATATGATAGCGATGTGTATAATGATTTATTAAAAGGCTGGTACCGAAAACATCAAACGGCATATTCACAGGTTTGTAGTAAAAAAGATGAAGTAATCTGGATGAATTTCAGACCAGACGATCAGATGCGATTGGATGAAATGGCTGAGGCCGAGGAGGAAAAAGAATGGAATATGAATTGATAAATCCAAGTGACCCATATACATTTTTAGCGGATGATGCTGAAACTGCAGCACTTGTTGTATTACTGATAAGTAATTTATGTGGCGCAGAATCGAAAGATAAAAAAGAGTATATACCCATATTGCTTTCACCAGAACAGTATATAGAACGGTTTGGGAGAACAGCAAAAGAAGGACTAAATGCTAAAAGGAATGAATTGGCAATAGCTTTAGAATCTATGATGTATGGTCATTTTAAAGATAGAAAACGATATGAAGCTGCCTTAAAGGCGATTACAGATCAAGAAAAAAAGAAATTGTTTATGGATGAATGGCAAGATGCCCATACGAGTCTAAATGATATAGGCACTTATTGTCACGAGCTAGCAACGAAAATAAAAGAAATGAAAACAGAAGAGAGGGAATAAAATGCCAATAAAAAATTACACAACGAAAATACCAGCGCTGCAGACAGTAGGGGAAATACAGGGGATCCTAGAAGCGCATGGGGCTAAAAAGATCATGATGGATTATGGTGATGATGGAAAAGTGAAGAGTGTTGTATTCGCGCTAGAAACAGCAACAGGACTGCGAGGTTATCTGCTCCCCGCACGGATAGATGGCGTTGCGGCAGTTCTGGCCAAGCAACGGGTGAAATGTGACTATGATACGGCTGAAAGAGTCGCTTGGAGAATCGTAAAAGATTGGATAGATGCGAAGATGGCATTTTTAGAATCTGAACAGGCAGCAATGGACGAGATATTCTTGCCGTATATGGTGAATGACGAAGGGCATACATTGTACAACGTGTTTCTAGAAAATAAACTGAAATTCATAGGGATGGAGGAATAAAAGAATGAGTGAGATCAATTTGCTAAGAGAGTATTGTAAGCTGTGTACTTCGCGTGGTTTATGCATAGAATGCCCGATTAAAGAAGTAAAGGAAGGTGACTGCCGGCAATGGATTCTAGAACATTGGGATCAGGCGGTCGAAATCATCACCAAGTGGGCTAAGGAGCATCCGCAGAAAACGCGGCAGGATGTATTTTTGGAGCGGTACCCAGATGCGGTAGTAGATAATACTAAAGTGCTGGGAATTAAACCATGTTATATGGGAGCACACAGGAAAGAAAATGTAATGTGCGGTGGTTATAATGACTGCTATGATTGCAGGAAAGATTACTGGTCAGCGCCGGCAGAGGAGGAATAAAATGAGCGAGATCAATTTGCTAAAAGAGTATTGCAGGATGTGTGATACATTCGGAGAATGCAGCGAGGGATGCCTAATAAATCAAAGAGCTAGGCATGTCGGTGATACATGTCAGAGTTGGATCCTAGACAATTTTGATCAGGCAAATGAAATCATCACCGCATGGGCGCAGGAGCATCCGGAAAAACCGGTGCGGACACGGCAGGATGTATTTCTGGAACGGTACCCAAAGGCAGTCGTAATAGACGGGGTGCTAGAAATACATCCATGTGCAATGGGGTTTATTGATGAAGGCGGGAAAGATTGCGAAAATGTTGATTCGTGCGAGACTTGCCATCAATCATACTGGCTCGCACCAGCCGAGGAGGAAGAGGGATGAGACTGATTGATGCGGATGAGCTGCGAGAGAACATGATAAACGTATGGATGGTAGGAACCGACAAGGATGTTGATTATGTTATGGATGAGGTATTGCATGAAATTGATATTGCGCCGACGGTAATGGTACGATGTAAAGAGTGTAAGTATTTTGAAAAGGCAGAGTGCATAGATGGATTCCTAATATGCCCTGCTAGTGGTATGGAAATACATGAAAATGATTTTTGCAGCTATGCGGAAAGGAGAAGCCGGGATGATTAGATTACATGATGCTGATGATGGGCATGAAATTTGGTTGAATGAAATATATATCGATGAGATCACTGCAGACGAGAAGGTTACTATTGTTTCTATGTTGGCTAGGGAATGCTGCTGCGTCACCGAAACTCCGGAGCAGATTCTGGGAAAGATGGGAGAGACAACGCAGCCAGCGCCGGCGAAGAACAATCTAACAAAATGGATTATAGGAATGAGCGATGAGGCGTTAGAGAATGTTATTTCGGCCGGTACGCAGCGCCACACGTGCCTAGCATGCCCGGCTAAGGATCTATGTGATGAAATGGATGGTAGCTGCGCCGGTGCATTCAGACGCTGGGCGATGGAGGCATCCGAGGAATCAGATAAAAGGAGGGTAAAAAAGAATGAATGTGATGCTTGATGAAGGTGCGAAACTTCCACTCAGGGCGCATGATGCAGATGCTGGTTATGATTTATTTTCAAGAGAGAGTGCATATATTCCAGCAGGAGGAAGTCATAAATTTGATACAGGCGTTCATATGCAGATACCGGAAGGGTTTGCTGGATTGCTGGTTAGTAAAAGCGGATTGAATGTAAATTACGGGTTAAAAAGCGAAGGTTTGATTGATAGCGGATACACGGGCAGCATTGTTGTAAAATTGTATAACCACGGCGAAGAAGGCGTTTACATTAAAAACGGTCAGAAGATCAGCCAGATTATCATTATTCCGATTAAAACCGAAGAACTAGCAATCGTGGACAAGTTTTCTGACACCGAAAGAGGAAGCAATGGTTTCGGGAGCAGCGGATTATGATGATTGATATGCATGTTGGACCGGTTGAGATTATTTGCTGTGTGTGTTTAATTTTCCTTATGGCCTGTATGGCAATTAAAGAATCATGACAACTTACACAATGGGATGCGGAATAATGCCGAAATGGGTTACACAGCGGCTAATTGCCTATAAACGAATGGACGGAAAAACGGGATATGAGTTGCACATTGGGTTTAGTGTATTTGACATTATGCCCGGTGATACAATCATGAAGGACGGCCATCAAATACATGTTGAAAGGATGTGCAGCCACAGCAATGGAAGTCAAAAAGTATTTGGAACAAATAGAAAAGTACGACAGAATCATAGAAAACAAGCTGGAAGAAAAACAGAGATGGCATGAAATTGCAACCAGCATAACGGTGCAAACTGAAGGCGAGAAGGTGAAATCATCTGGACGACAACAGAAGATGGCGGATGCTGTGGATATGTACATTGATCTTGAAAGAGAAATAGACCTGATCATTGCTCAGAGGGCGCAGGAGAGGCAGACCGTTATCAACACGCTTGAACTGCTGCCCGCTCTTGAGTATGACGTGCTCTATCGAAAACATGTAAAATATCAATCATTTGATGATATTGCAGAGGCACATGCAAAATCATACAGCTGGGCCACTAGTGTATATGGACAGGCCCTGCAAAGTCTTCAAAAACTTCTGGATGATGGAAGGTGAATGATATGCTGCAGAGAGTGGAAAACGAAGATGCGATTAAGTATGGCTGCAAATACTGTAGCCATGCCAAACGAAAGAGACGAAAAAGCGAATCTGGAAGATGGGGGGGTGTTCTGGTGCTGTCCATATGAAAAATGTCCGTACGGAGAGATCGACCAAGCTGGAAGTTTCAAAAAGTATTTGAAGGGTGATCAATATAAAACGCAATTTGAAATTCTGGAGGGTGGCGTTGCTTCCGGCGGTGATAAGTATGCTTGATCTGGAGTAATCTGGAATTATTTGCAAAAAATTAGCGTAATCTGGAATTTTCTGCAAAAAGTTAGCGAAAATTAGCGTGAATTGCAAAAAGTTGTTATAAATTGCAAAAAGTTGGCGTGCATTGGAGTAAAAACTGTGATATAGTGTAAAACGTGAAAATTTGAAAAGCGCTGGGCTGATGCCTTGGCGCTTTTTTCATTGCAAAGGAGCTGATATGAAATGAAGATCAATGTACTTGGAACTATATATGACTTAATCGAGTCCAGTGCGGCAGAAGATGAAAATTTGGCCGAAATGGATGGATATTGCGATACAAGTGCGAAACTATGTGTTGTTGATGATATGAAAAATGCTGCTAAGGAAAGTTTCTCGAAAAAGAATTTAGATGAATACAAAAATGGCACCAAGAGACATGAATTGATTCATGCCTTTATGTATGAATCTGGTCTTGACGCAAATAGTTTTTGGGCGCAGAACGAAGAGTTGGTGGATTGGATTGCGCTGCAGTTTCCGAAAATGAAAAAAGCATTCGAAGAGGCCGGTTGTCTGTAAGTGACGAAAGGAAAATGAGAACGTGAATATAATCGAAAAAAAATTAAACGAGATAAAGCCGTATGAAAAAAATCCAAGAAGAAATGACGACGCAGTAAAATATGTCGTTGAATCAATCAAAGAATTTGGATTTAAGGTGCCGATCATAATTGATAAGAACGGAATCATCGTTGCTGGTCATACCCGGTACAAAGCGGCAAAAAAGCTAAACATGGAGAAGGTTCCCTGCGTTATTGCTGATGATCTGACAGAAGAACAGGTAAAGGCGTTTCGATTGGCTGATAACAAAACCAGCGAGATGGCAGCATGGGATTTTGACCTGCTTCACGAAGAATTGGATGAATTGCAGCAGTTTGATTTTTCGATGGAAGACTTCGGATTCTATAACAATTTCAATGACGATGAATTCGATGATCTGTTTGAAAGCAAGGCAAAAGAGCAGACAGAAAGCAGAAAGGACGAATCAGCAGATGATTTTTCCGGGCAGTGGAAAGTCATTGTACGTGCAGAGAGCGAAGAAGAGGCGCAGGAAATTGCAGAACTGCTGAATGAAAGCGGTTATGAATGCGAGGTTATGCGGATATGATGCAGATTATTACTTTTAATCAGATTATCGGGTGTCATAACTGGCCCGGTGCTCCTGAGAGATATGCTTATTTGAGGAATACGCACCGCCATGTGTTTCATGTGCGCTGCTGGTTTTATGTTGATCATTCGGACCGGCAGATCGAGATAAACGATATGCAGCAGATCATTGAATATGAATTTACAAAAAAATGGAGCCTGAAAGGGGAGGGAAAAGGCTTTCAGTTTGGAGCAATGAGCTGCGAAGACATTGCGAAGTGGTGCGTTGATACATTCGAATGCGAAGCCTGCGAAGTGATGGAAGATGGGTTTGGTGGAGCTTATGTTAGGCGCTAACTGTAAAGTGCATTTCGCGGGTTCTGATAATAGCGTGCCGCATCTGGCAAGCAGTAATGTTGCGGGAGTAAACTACCAGCTCTTTACTTGTTATCCATTCATCGCAAACAAAAAACCGGAAGATGATTTTCGATTTGGTGAAGGTGATTTATTTGTTCCTAGATGGGTGCAGCAACTGCGCAAGCATGTTATCATGGATTCTGGTCTATTTACCCTTATGTTTGGGGCGAAGAAAAATGAGAAGCAGACTATTGAAACGCTAACAGCATGGCAAGACAAAACAGCAAAGTTTGTAAGGCAGAATAACCTCACTTGTACTTGCGTTGAAATTGATTGCCAAAAGGTGCTTGGCGTTGATGAGGCATGGTATTTCAGGAGGAGAATGAAAGAGGTTATGCCAAACAACCGGCATATCAATGTTTTTCATTTAGAAGATGGAAGGAAAGGACTCGACAGGCTCATTGAGTTTTCTGAATATATTGCAATATCAGTGCCGGAGCTGCGCATTCATAGGCCGAAGTCGTACAAATACGAAGTCACATGGTTAGCAAACTATATTAAGAACAAAAAACCGAGTATTGATATTCACCTGCTGGGATGCACCGAAAAGGGATTGCTTGAGCAAAATAAATTTTGTACAAGCGCAGATTCTACTAGCTGGCTTTCTTCTGTGAGGTATGGGAATTCCAACTACAAAAGATACAATATCAACCAGCTTAGGCAAGAAAAACGACTGCAAGTGCGTCCATTATTGCAGGCTGAATATGATAAGTACAAAACGCCTTCCATGCAGGCGATGAGCGACAAAAAAATAAAGTATATTGAAGATTGCTATTTTTCGGCTGTTTTTTGCAAAACTATGTACGAAAAATCAGTTGGACCGCAAGATTGATCAATGACAGAGAGCTGCAAAGCCGCTCTATTTTTATTTGGAGGAATTATGCATGTGTAAAATGACTAAAATGACGACGAAAGATGCGATGGGCATAGCAATAGAGCAGGCCCGAAAAACGATGAATGAAAATATTGGCGGTCCCTTTGGGGCGGCCATTTTTGATGAACACGGAAATTTGATTGCAGTAAATAGCAATAGAGTTTTGCAAGACCACGACCCGACGGCGCACGCAGAAATCACGGCCATTCGAGAGGCGTGTAAGAAATTAGGCACACATGACCTTTCCGGCTGCATTATGGTTGCGACTGGCTACCCCTGCCCGATGTGCCTTGGGGCGATGATTTGGGCAAACATTAAAACGTGTTATTATGGCTGCACGCCAAAGGATGCCGAAGCAATAGGATTTCGAGATGAATTTATCTATGAGTTTATCAAAGGAAAATGCAGCGATACCAATGTATTGAAATTCGAGGAATCGCAGCGGGAAAACTGCTTGCAGCTCTTTGAAGAATATCATAAAAAAGAAAAGGAGTTATATTGATGATTGAAAACATTTACAAAGTGAAATCTATTGAGATCGAAGCAAGTGCAAAGTGTTTTTGCCCGCTGGGGCAGGATTGGTACACAAACCAGTTTTGCATTTATATGGATCCTGGTCAAAAAATTCCGGACTACTGCGATATTGACAGATGGATTCGTGAAAATCTCAACGGTCAATCACTGATCATTGAGGATGCCACAAACAGGTTATATCAGCATGTTATGAAAGAATACGAGCCGTTTTTCTGTAGTATTGATAATTGTGTTGAAGATGCCAGACACAGCAAGGTTACAATCACGGTTGAGTAAGGAGAAAAAGCAATGAATAAGAAAGTCAGTATTTTGCAGCTTTTGTTGACGCTGCTTTTTGTTGTTAGCCTTTTGATCAGCAATATCATCACAGGAAAACAGATTCAGCTTCCGTTTGATATTACGATGACAGGCGCTATTTTCATATTTCCTGTCACCTATATTCTCTCGGATGTGTTTTCGGAGATATACGGCTACAGATGGAGCCGCATAACATGCTATCTGGCGTTTGCAGCTAACTTGTTTGCAGTTATTATGTTCAGCATTGTTATTGCAACGCCTGCGCCCGGCTACTGGCCGAATCAAGAAGCGTTTGAAACAGTGCTAGGAAATTCGCCGAGGATTCTGTTTTCTTCCCTTGCGGCTTTTGTAATTGGCGACCTTGCGAATGACCTTGTTTTCAAGAAAATGAAAAGCAAGCATCCAAATGATCATAAAGGATTCGGCTTCCGTGCTATTTTATCTAGTTTCTGCGGGGAGCTGGTGGACAGTTTAGTATTTTTACCGCTGGCGTTTTTGGGTACTATGCCAGTATCAACGCTAGTTACAATGACGATTTTACAGGTATTTTTGAAAACAGGTTATGAGATTATAGTGCTACCGATTACACACTTGGTTGTTAAGAAAGTCGGTAAATATGAAATGAAGATAGCAAAATAGAAAGCGAAAGAGGGATGCGAAATGGACGGAAAGAAGTATCAGTTTGATAAAATGACGCCGGAGCGCCGTGCAGAGTGCGGAAGAAAAGGCGGTATCGCATCAGGAGAAGTGCGAAGAGAGAAAAAAGCAATGAAAGAAACCATTGCTTCCGTCCTTCGTATGCCGATTAAAAACGGGAAATCTGTTGATATTGAATCTTTACGCAGTTTCGCAGCGCTTCGAGGAAAAAACATCTCAGTGCAAGAAGCAATCATCATTGCTCAAATACAGAGAGCCATGAAAGGCGATACAAGAGCCGCTGAGTTTATTCGCGATTCAAGCGGGAACAAGCTAAAAGAAGCTGTTAAAATTGATGCAAACATCAATAATCCATTTGAAGGTCTAAGCACTGAGGAACTGAGAAAACTGATTGAAGATGCTTAAAGATGTGCTCAAGCGTTTTGCGAAGATTGAACTTGCAAAACGTGAATTCTGGGAATACTGTAAATTGACATCTCCGGATTTTTACAAAGAAGAGCGCTCTTTCCTTCGTGAGCTGGCTGAGAAGTTGCAGTGGTTTATTGAGGAATCTGATTCTCAATTTATGGTAGTGACGCTACCACCACGGCATGGGAAAAGTAGAACAGCAAGCAAGCTTGTACAATGGCTTTTTGGGAAATACGGATCAGGAAAAAGGGTTATGACAGGATCATACAATGAAACCTTGTCAGGAACATTCGCTAAGGCAGTTCGTAATACAATAGCAGCTGTTTCAACTGGTGATTCTATTGTGTACAATGATATATTTCCGAATATCCATATCAAATATGGAGAAGCAGCGGCGCAAATGTGGGCATTAGAGGGCAGCGATCAGATCAATTATCTTGCCACGAGCCCGACTGGTACGGCAACAGGTTTCGGTTGCGATATAATGATAATTGATGATCTTATTAAATCTGCAGCAGAAGCCTACAATGAAAATGCCTTGATGGCACAAATTGAATGGTTTACCAATACTATGTTGTCCAGAACGGAAAAAGAATTTAAAGTTATCATCATTATGACCCGATGGGCCAATGGCGATTTGGCAGGGTACGTATTAGAAAACTATGAGAATGTTATTCATATAAATTACAAGGCATTACAAAATGATGGAACTATGCTCTGCGACGAAATACTTTCACGCAAAGATTTTGAGTTGAAAACCAAAAACATGAATAAAGATATAATAGCAGCCAATTATCAACAAGAGCCCATCGATATAAAGGGCCGCCTATATACCAATATTCAAACATACAGCAGTATTCCTGAAGACGATTCCGGAAAAGCGTTGTTTGATTATATATTGAACTACACCGACACTGCCGATGAGGGCAGTGATTTTTTATGTTCAATTTGTTACGGCATGTATGGATCCGCCTACTATATCTTGGATGTTCTTTACACCAAGGATCCGATGGAAATAACAGAACCAGCAACGGCGAAAATGCTAACACGAAACAATGTAGGTAATGCGCTGATTGAATCAAATAATGGCGGCAGAGGATTTGCTAGGAATGTTGAGCGAGAACTTAGGGAATTAGGCAATACTCATACGGCGGTCAAATGGTTTCATCAGAGTCAGAACAAAAAGGCCAGAATTCTTTCTAATAGTACGGGCGTTATGAATAATGTGCTTTTTCCTGTTGATTGGGAAGAGCGCTGGCCAGAGTTCGCAAATTCCATAAGAGTCTACCAAAAAGAGGGAAAGAATGAGCATGATGATGCTGAAGATGCGATTACTGGCGTTTATGAGAACCCGAAGCCAAAGGAGCCGCCTAAGCTTAATAAGTCATTCAGAGGAGGGATATAGTGTTTAAGATTCCGAAAGACTTAGTATTAACAGATGATTTGCTGGATGAATTTCTGACAAAGCACAGGCAGGAAGTGACCAATATTTACGAGCCGCTGCATAAAGCGTATACCAGCGATCATGATATTTTGCATCAAGACAAAAAACCAAACTACAAGCCAGATAATAGGATAGTTGCCAACTTTCCGAAGTACATCGTTGACACCATGAACGGATTTTTTATTGGCAATCCTATCAAAATCGCTTGCGATGATGATGCGGTTGCTGACTGGGTGGATTATCTTGATCAGTACAATGATCAGGATGATAACAATGCAGAACTTTCGAAAATTTGTAGCATTTACGGGCATGGCTACGAAATGTACTATGTAAATGAGGATTCTGAACTTTGCATCACCTATCTAAATCCAATGGAGGCATTCATGATCTATGATGAATCGATCATTGAACGACCTCTTTATTTTGTCCGGAGATATGTAGATTATGAGGGTAACGAATGGGGAAGCATTTCGGATTCTGAGAATGTCCGACATTTTCAATATTCTAGTGGGATAAAATGGTTAGATGAAAAGCCGCATTATTTTGGCGATGTTCCTGCGACTGAGTATTTGGAAAACGCTGAGCGTCAAAGCATCTTTGCGGCAGTTCTTTCTATGGTCAATGCCTATAACAAAGCTATTTCTGAAAAAGCAAACGACGTTGATTATTTTGCAGATGCCTATTTGAAGGTTTTGGGAACGAAGATCGACTCTGAAGATGTCAGGTTTATGCGAGATAACCGAGTAATCAATTACTATGGTGAAGATTCAGACAAAATAATTGCTGATTTCATGTCAAAACCGTCTGCTGACGAAACGCAGGAGAATTTGCTGGACCGAATGGAAAGATTGATTTTTCAGATCAGCATGGTTGCCAATATTTCAGATGAAAACTTTGGTACATCCTCTGGCATTGCAATGAAGTACAAGCTGCAAGCCATGAATAACCTGCGCAAGACCAAAGAGCGAAAGTTTACTAGCGGCATGAATCGCCGTTACAAGCTTTTGTTCGGCCATCCGTTGCGCAAAGTACCTGCAGACGCATGGGTGCAGCTGAAGTACATCTTTACACCTAACCTTCCTTCTAACATTCTTGAAGAGGCACAGATTGCAGCACAGCTTTCCGGTATTGTATCACGAGAGACACAGCTTGGCGTGCTTTCCATCGTGGACAATGTGCAGGATGAGCTCGCGCGGATTGCAGACGAAGACGCACCCGCCGAGGAAACAATTGTTGATCGCATGACCTTCGGGACAATGCAAGAGGATAGTGCAAATGATGAAGAGGCTACAGAAGCAAAAACAGATGAAGCTTAATTTGCAGTTCTTTGCGTCGAAATCTAGTAAAGATTATTGGAGAGAACGTGAGGAGGAAGCATTAAAGCATTATGTGACAGAGGAAGCAGAATATGACCGGCGAATCAGGCAAATATATAGGGATATGCTAGATGGCTGTCAGGATCAAATAAACGCATTTTACGGCCGTTATGCAGCCAAGGAAGGTATTTCTATGGCTGAAGCCAAAAAACGAGCTTATTCTCTCGATATCGAAGCCTACGAGCGAAAGGCAAAGCGATATGTGCGAGAGAAAGACTTCTCAAAGACTGCAAATGAAGAAATGCGGTTATACAATTTGACGATGAAGGTTAATCGGTTGGAGCTCTTGAAAGCCGAGATGGGAATTGAGTTGATCACCGGACATGATAAACTGGAAAAATTCATGAGTAGTATTTTGCTGGGACGAACAATGGCTGAACTAAAGCGTCAGTCTGGAATTCTTGGAAAGACCCTCATAAATAATAAAAAAGGCGCTGAATCCATTGTAAATGCCTCGTTTCACAATGCGACATTCTCAGATCGCATCTGGATGCATCAAGATCTGTTAAAAGCTGAACTGTCAAAGCTGCTTCAAAGTGGCATGATTCAGGGAAAAGGATCACGCGAACTGGCAAAGACGCTGGAAAGCAAATTTTCAGTTAGTAGATCTAACGCAGAACGGCTCATGCGGACTGAATTGGCAAGGGTGCAGACATCAGCACAAAAACAGGCATTTGTTGAAGACGGAATACAGAAATATAGATTTGTGACGGTAGGTGCTGGTGCTTGTGATATATGCGCAGCGATGGACGGCAAAGTGTTCAACGTTGCAGACATGATGCCCGGTCTTAATGCAGCTCCTATGCATCCTAGATGTCGTTGTAGTGCAGCTATTTCCAAAGAAGATATGGCACGGATGAGGCAGTTGTTGGATTCCAAGCTGGATGATGTTTACAATGCAGGTATTGCGGAACAAAATAAGACGAAACCAGTTGATAATTCTGGGAAAAATAGTATAATAAAAGAGGCGATAAACGCAACAATAAACAGTGGGGCGCTTACGAGAAAGAACGATCCCGATTTCAAAAAAAGGGAAGCGTTTGCTAAATCCTATTATCAGGAGATTATAGGAAGAGACAGCGAGAATGAAATTTCTGCAGTCGCTAAAAATAGCGCATCTTCTGTAGAAGATATTCGCAAAGTGTATTTGCATGTGTTTGTGCAAGAACATTTATTTGCGGATGGTTCTGTTCATAAATTCGATCCTGATTATGACATGGCGCAATCATGGTTTAGGTTAAGGGAAGGTATAAATATAAAAGAACATGATCTGGTCATGTTGAAACACGAATTGATGGAATCGGAAATAATAAAGAATGGATCAGATGTGACATATGAACAAGCGCATGAAGCGGCTGAAAAAATATATAACTACAAAGCGGAGCTCGAAAAATATCTGAAGGAGAATGGATTGGAGTGAGTAGGTGGTTGATATGTTAAAATATAAACTTCTTGAAAAAGTTGGGAAAGAATTTATTTATGCCTATTATCCGGAGGGCAAAGAAACTTCTGCGGGAATTGTTGGTATATCAGAATCTGGGAATAAAAGGTTGATTTCTGAATCAGAAGCTGATTTTGGAGGAAGGTATGCATATCATGCAATGAGCGGAATAAACACAGACAAAGAGAGCGGGACTGTTGCATGGTATTGATTCAAACAGTAAAAATAAGGCACTTTGCGAAAGCAAGGTGCTTTTTTCGTGTGGAAGGTGATGAAAATTGACTGTAATAAAACGCACAGAGGCAGGCATATCAATCAGCGGTCATGCGGGATATGCTGAGCATGGGAAAGACATTGTCTGCGCTGCTGTTTCGGTGATGGCGCAGAACCTGATCAGGTCGATCGAGGAGCTCACTGAGGATAAAATCGAATACTATATCGGACCGGGCAGTATTAACATTGAGTTCGGGGAGCTTTCCGAAGAGGCAAGGCTCTTGATGGACTCTTTTTATATAGGAGCTGCGATGATATCGGAAGAATACCCGGAAAATGTAACGATCGAATAATTAAGCACTTTGCATATTTGCAAGGTGTTTTTTTATTGGGTGCAAGCATTGAATCACCCATCAAAAAAGCTATGGATAAGAGCAGGCTTGCATCTCTCTAAACTGTAAGGAATTCAAGCGTGAGAATCAAAACACGGAGGTATAAACATGAAGAACGAAAAAATCAAGATGTTGTTGCAGTTATTCGCAGAAGAGGGCGGCACAGAAAATGGTGCAGACGGTGAAGGTGGAGCCGGCGGCGCAGGAATCCAGAACGGATCCGGTGATCAATCAGATACTAAGACCGGATTGAAATATACGGATGCAGACCTCGATCGCATTCTTGGCAAGAAATTTGCAGAATGGCAGCAGAAACGCACGAAAGAGGTAAGCGAAGCTGAACGCCTTGCAAAGATGAGCGCAGAGGAAAAGGCAAACGAGCATGTGAAGTCTTTGGAGAAACGTGTTCTTGAATTTGAACAGCGCGAGGCCAGAAACGAAATGATGAGACAGGCTCGTGCGCTGTTGGCTGAGCGCGACATCAATGCAAGCGATGCTATTCTGGTAAATCTGATTGCTGATGATGCAGACAACACAAAATTGGCAGTTGAGAACTTCGCGAAAGAGTTTGAAACTGCTGTTGAAAATGCTGTAAAGGCCAAACTAAAGAGCGAAACTCCTAGATCGGGCGCTCCCTCCGGTTTGACCCGAGAGCAGATTATGAACATTCAAAACCGCTCCGAGAGACAGCGGTTGATCAAAGAAAATATGCACTTGTTTAAATGAAAGGAGATTTAACATTATGAAAAAGATGGGACTTAATCTGCAGTTATTTGCTGCAGAAGAAAACTTGATCATGGCGACCGATATGGAACCAGCTATTTCCATTGACTTTGCTTCTAGGTTAAACAGCAACATTTCCGAGTTGATGAAGCTGTTGGGCATTGTAGATCTGGATTCTGTTCCTGCTGGTACTACCATTGATATCTATGCGGCGAGTTCTACCGGGCTTGCTGATCAGGTTGGCGAAGGTGAGAAAATAAAACTGACCAAGGTGATGCGTAAGAAGGTTAAAAGCATTACCTTGGAACTGGAAAAATATCGCTGGGCAACTTCTGCTGAAAATATCCAGAAAGTAGGTCGCGAAAAGGCCATTAACGATACGGACGATGTTGTAATTGGCCTGATTCGCAAGGATGTAAAGCGGCGTTTCGTTGAAAACTTGCTGACCGGAACTGGAAGCGCAACCGGCACTACTTTGCAGGCAACGCTCGCGAAGTCTTGGGCCGCAGTTGGTAAATACTTTGAGGACAGAGATGTTACTCCTATCTATTTCGTTTCTCTTGACGATGTGGCAGATTATCTGTCTACGGCTCAGATTGGCCTAGCTCAGGCATTTGGATTCTCCTACATCGAAAATTTCCTCGGACTTGGTACTACTATTGTGCTGCCTGCCTTGGAAAAGGGTAAGATTATTGCGACTGCCAAAGAAAATCTGCGAGGCGTAAAAATCAACATGTCTTCTGGTGATGTTGCTAGGACATTTGGCCTTACTTCTGATCAGACCGGCATTGTTGGAATGAAGCACTACCTTGCCGAAGATGAGGCAACGGTAGGTTCTCTTGCTATGGCCGGTATTACCTTCTATCCAGAGGAGGCAGAGGGCGTAATCGTCGGTACTATCGGAGAATCTGTCGGATTGGATAATCTGACTGTAACCAGCGTTGCCGGAACTAACAGCGGAGATACTAAGATCACCGTTAGCCCTGCATTAACTTCCGGAAATTCCTACAAGTACAAGGTGGCAGACAATGCAACTCTGCCGGCTGCTGGCCAGAATGTGCGTACATGGACGAACTGGGACGGTTCCGCTGATATTACTGCTGCTACTGGCAAGGAGATTGTCATTGTGGAATGCGATGCAGATTACAAGGCAGTTAAGGGCGGCGTTGCTACAGTTACCGCTAAGGAGTAAGGTAGTTCCTGATGTACAAAGTAATCAAGTTTTTTACAGATTTGCATGATGCCGATTACCCGTATCAGGTGGGGGACCAATTCCCCCGCCCGGGAATCGAGGTGACGGAAAATCGCATTGCAGAACTATCTGGGAGCGACAATAAGCAGGGAGTGCCGCTGATTGCACTTGTCGAAGAGCAACCAGAGACTAAGAAGGCAGTTTCTAGGGCGAGAAAAGCAGCTGCCAAGAAATAAGGAGGCATCTATATGCTGAATAAACTGAAATTGCTGCTAGGTATACCGGTAGATGATACAGATTTAGACGAAAAACTGAATCTTATCATTAGCATGACGACCGATCGGCTGAAAATATTGCTAGAAGGATTCGAGCCACCGGAAGAACTTGCTCATATTATCATTGATGTTTCTGTGAAGCGTTATAATCGTATCGGTAGCGAGGGCATGGCAAGTCATACAGTGGAAGGGGAAAGTCAGAGTTTTGTTGACAGCGATTTTGACGAATTCGCAGATGAAATACAGGCTTTTCTCGATTCAAAAAGTGATAGCAAGCGTGGAAAGGTGAGGTTTTTATAATGCGTTTTGATACTCCCATATACTTTCAGACTGTCCAGCAGGGCGCATACGACCCGAAAACCGGCAATTATGCGCCGGAAACTGTTACAGAGGTGAAGGGGTATGCGTCTGTTACAGATTCCAGCGCAGAAACGCTGAATCTCATATACGGGCAGATCAAGCAAGGAAGCCGGACAATCCGCCTGCAAACGCCATACAAAGAGCCTTTCAGTCGCATACGGATAGGAAATACGATCTACAGAGTGGACAGAATGAGAAGACTGCGGACAAAGCAAACTTTTATTGTTAGCGAGGTGCAGCAAAATGGCGAAACTTAAGATTGAGGGGTTGGGTGAATTGCAGAAAGGACTGCGTAAAAAGGCATCTCTTGACCTTGTGAAACAGACCGTCAAACTCAACACAATGGAGATGAAAGATAAAATCCACGATAATGCTGTGTTTACCCGCGGATATAGTACAGGTGATACACAGAGAAGTGTTTCATATTCGATCGAGGATTCAGGTTTTACTGGTGTTGCCGGTGCTAAGATGCACTATGATGAATATGTGGAAAAAGGAACTCGCTTTATGGATGCGCAACCCTTTATTCGCCCTGCTTATGAAGAACAGGCGAAGAAATTCAAAAGCGATATGCGGAAACTTGTGAGGTGATCAGATGGATCGTGACCCACAGCAGGAATTATTCACAGAATTAAAATTCGCAATTGAAGCACTTGGATATGACGTATACGACAGTGTTTTGCCACCTAAGAATACGCCATATCCATTTGTTTATCTTGGCGATTTTCAGCAGAATGATGCAGAACTAAAAAATGCAGTGTTTGGCGCAGTGTATCCAATGATTCATGTGTGGCATAACAATCTGCAGCAGCGTGGAACTGTATCAGAAATGATGCTGAATATCAAGACCGCATGCAGAAAAATTGAAAAAACCGATAATTTTGCATGGATTATTGGAAGTATGAATTCAAGAATCATACCTGATAATACAACCGCTCAGCCTCTTCTTCACGGGGTAATTGAGCCAACATTTAGATTCAGTTAAGGAGGAAAATATATATGGAGAAGTTTAAACTAGACTTGCAGGCATTTGCTAGCGCCGTTTCCGGTAAAAAGATTGTTTATCTTTACAGGATTTTGGAAAATGCGACTACTGTTGCCGGTGCGATGCTGGCATTTACAACCGAGAACGGTAGAACAAAATCCAAAGATGCAGATTCTACCATCACAAAAGACGGGGCAATCAGAACGCCCGGCGCATCCGAAATCGAGATCACGGCAACTTCGATTTTATCTAAAGGGGACACGATGATTGATTCTTTGGAAGCTGCCATGGATGAAGATAAAATTATCGAAATCTGGGAGGCTAATCTGGAAGAGCTTGTGACAGGAGAAAGCGCACAAAACAAATTCAAAGGTCATTACTATCAGGGATATTTGACCGAGATTGAAATTACTTCCAATGCAGAGGATTTTGTCGAGGTATCTTTGACATTTGGAGTAAATGGCAATGGTAAGGCCGGAAGTGTCACTGTTACCACTGAACAGCAGGAAATGGCTGATTATGTTTTTGCTGACACTACCAAAAAAGAAACGGGAGCGTAAGAGGGCAGAGATGCCCTCTTTAAATTTTTAAATTCAAAAAAATAAATTGTGAGGTATGAAAATGTTTGAAATTACAATTAACGAAGTTGTATATCAGTTTAACTTTGGAATGGGATTCATGCGAGAAATTAACAAAAAGGTGACAACGCCGATTGATGGCCTAAAAGATGTTAAGAAAAATATCGGCCTGCAGTATCTTGTAGCATCTATCATTGATGGCGACCTTGAAGCGCTGGTTGAAGTGCTAGACTGCGCGAACAAAGGACAAAATCCTAGAGTTACCAGACAGCTGCTGGATGCCTATATTGATGATGAATCAACGGATATTGATGCTCTTTTTGATCAGGTGCTGGATTTTTTAAAGAAAACGAATGCTACGGCGAAGACGGTTGGCGATCTCCTCAGGGTGATCGAGGAAGCAAAGGGGAAGAAGTAAACACTGAAGAAGGTACGATTGAGAGCCTATACCGAGAAGTTGCGCTTAATTGTTTTCGATTTTTGGATTTCAAGAGTTTTGCAGAAGTGGACAGGATCACGATTCCTGAATACCGCCTGTTGATGGAAGCTGTTGAATATCGGCAAATTGATGCCGATTACAGAAACCATCTGCAGGCGTTTTTAAATTTCGCTGTTAAGGCAGAAAAGAAAGTAGGTAAAGGGAAGAGTGTTCCGGTTTATAAGAAATTTAAGAAATTCTATGATTATGAATTTGCGGTAAATAAGATTCGAGACAAGAAGAAACCAGAGAAGGAAAAAAGTCGGTTTTCCGGTATTGGAAAGTTTTTGAATAGGGGGTGAAACCATGGCAGAGAGCTATTCTGTAAAAGCTGTACTGTCAGCAGTTGACAGGGGCTTTATATCCACCCTAAAAGGCGCTGAAAAGACAACAGAGAGTCTTGCGAGCAAGATAAAAAGCGGTTTTGCATTTGGTGTTTTGACAGGAATGGGACAGCAGGCATTTAGCGCACTAACAAGCAGTGTGCGAGGCTTGATGAGTGAAATGAACTCAGCAAATGCATCATGGAAAACATTCGAAGGTAACCTGTCAATGATTGGCAAGAACAGCGGAGAAATAAAATCCATAAAAAAGGAATTGCAGTCCTTCGCAGAGCAGACCGTTTATAATGCATCCGACATGGCAACGACCTATTCACAGCTTGCTGCTGTTGGTGTGAAAGATACCACAAAGCTAGTTAAGGGCTTCGGGGGTCTGGCGGCGGCTTCAGAGAATCCGAAGCAGGCTATGAAAACGCTTTCGACGCAGGCGACGCAGATGGCTGCAAAGCCTACTGTCGCATGGCAGGATTTTAAACTGATGCTTGAGCAAACTCCTGCCGGTATCGCTGCAGTTGCAAAACAGATGGGAATGACAACATCTGAACTGGTTGCAGGCGTTCAGGATGGTACTGTGGCCACTGAAGACTTTTTTGATGCTATCTCAAAGGTCGGTACAAACAAAGAATTTACGAAGCTGGCAACGGAATATAAAACAGTTGGTCAGGCTATGGATGGTCTGACCGAAACAGTTTCAAACAAACTAGCGCCAGCATTTGATGTGCTATCTGGTGTTGGAATTAAGGCTGTTTCTGGTATAGCGGATGCACTAGATAAAATAGATGGCGAGGCAATAGCTGGAAAGATTTCGGGTTGGATTGAGAAAGCAAGGCCATATTGGGAATCGTTTAAGCAAGCGATGGCTAGCACGTGGTCAACAGTTAAATATGCGTTTAAGTCCATCAAAGAAAGTCTAGGTGATTTATTTGGTGAGTTTGGATCAACGGATTCACTTGATAGTTTTAGGGCTTCCATGGATTCACTTGCATCATTCATTAAAAATACGATGCGCACGATACAGCAGTTTTTCAAAAAAATTGCAGATACAGGCGCATTTAAAGCATTAAAACAAGCGATTTCAGATGTTGGTAGCGCATTTAGCCATGTTTTCTCTTCAATCTCAAAAGAAGGGTCAAGGGGTACATTTAACGGAATCGCTACAGCTATTGGAAATGTTGTAAAGTGGATCTCAAAAGCGGTTAGTGCCGTTGCTAAATTTGTCAGCAGTCTTGATTCTGGTATGTTTTCTGGTATTTTGAAAGGCGTTGTCGGTGTAAAAGCTGGCTTTAAAGCTCTCAATTTCGTAAAATCCTTTAAGCCGTTCAGTTTTTTTAAGAAGAATACAGAAAATGCAATCGGGCAAACAGGGAATACGGTTTCATCGGGAGCTTCTAAGATTGTCAATATTGTTAGGTCAATTGGAAACGTGATAAAAAGCGCTTTTGAAGGAATCGGAATAGCGGCACAAGGTATAGGGACCGGAATACAGTCGGCATTTATTGGAATCGGCAAGGCGTTAAAGCTTGCAAATCCGGTGAATATCCTTGCTGTTGGTGCTGCAATTGGAATCATTGTTGCTGCGTTTACTCTTCTGGCGACGCAAGGAGATGGCGTATCAAAGATTCTTGTCGGCATCAGCGGCGTTCTAAATACAGTCGGTAAAGTCATATCGACCATTATAACAACTGCGATTAAAGCAGTGGCGCAGGCACTTCTTATACTTTCGCCTATTATTCCTATCATTGCAGCAGCTCTTGTTTCTCTTTCGCCGCTGGTAACGGCATTCGGGGAGGCATTTTCGCTTGTAGCGCAGGCAATAGGAGAGGCGGTATCAAAAATCATCGAGGTACTAACGCCAATCGTTGAAATTATTGGTAATGTGGTTACGGAAATTGTACGAGTGATCGGTGATGTAGTAGTTGGTATCCTAAACGTCATTTCGCCAATTCTGCCAGAACTGACAAGTTGTTTTACACAAATTGCCGATATCGTATCAAATGCTATTGTCAGAATCGTAGAGGCGATTGCTCCATACATTCCATGCATACAAAAAATGGTAGAGGCAACGGCGCAGGCGATTCAGGCGGTTTGCGATGCGTTTAAAACTCTCGTGCAGCAAATAGTGCCGATAATACAGGCTATAATAGATCTAGTAGTAGCTCTGGGCGATGCGATCAGTAACGTCCTTCACGCTATCGCCGATGTGATAGAAAGCGTAGGCAACGCTATCAAAAATATCTTCGAGGGCATCGGGAATGCAATTAGTAAAGTAATTGATAGTATTGCTGGTGTAATTGAGTCAATCGGAAATGCAGCGCTAAATGCAGGTAAGGGATTTGATTTATTCGCCAATGGCATAAAAACCATTACAGAACTTGATCTTTTTGATATGGTAGCCTCTATGGCGGCGGTTGCGTCCGAGGTTGGTGGGCTTAAAAAAGCATTTTCCGGATTCGATGTGATCGGATCAGCAGTAAAGGATTTCGCTGATGGGCTGACAGCTGTTTCTATGGTTGGCGGAACAGCAGCGGCATCAATTATCATGATCTCAAGGGGGGCCACGCCTCTCGCTGCAGCTCTTGTTTTGATGGTTTCGCCTCTTGGCGTGATAGTTCCAGCTATGAATAAGTTTGCAGTAGCATCCACGACAGCAGCAACGGGGATTTCGAGTTTTAGTCAAAGTTTATTTGCGGCGTTTAGCGTTGCTGTGGCATTTGGCTTGCTATTAACTACATTATCAGGAAATGTGATAGTGCTTAAAACCTCGCTGGTGCTGTTATCTTCTATGGTACTAACTGCCTCTAAGTCTATTATGATATGCTCTACGATGATTTCTACGATGTGCAGTGGTATGAAGATACTTTCAGGCGCAATACTCAATGCCAGCTCATCAGGAACCAGACTATCAGGCGTTTTAACATCTGCCTCGAAATCAGTAACTGTTTTGTCTGCATCTTTGATGGCTCTTATGGGAGTATCGACAGCACTTAGTGCAGCTCTGTTGATGCTGTCCTCTGCCGTGTTTTCTATGCTTCCCGCTGCGGCGTCTGGTGCGATTGGTGTGGCAGCGTTTGGAACTGCTATGATGAGTGCCTTGGGCGGGACCGTTGCTATTGCGGGTGCATTATTACTTGTCGGGTCTTCTATGGCTGACATTGCGGATGATGCAAAAATGGCAGAAAAATCACTCACCAGCATGCGGCAGTCTATGGATATCGTGGATGAAGGTCTATCTGCACTTGGGGATATGGCAAATAATGCGATGGATGCTCTTTGTGGTTCGTTTAGTGCTGCGGAAAAAGATGCAAAGCAATCAGGAAAAGAACTGGCGAACGGATTTACAAACGCCGTTAAAAATGGTCTTGCAAAAGTACCCGTTATTGCAATGGCATCCGTTCAAGGCATTATTAGAATGTTAAAATCCGGTTATTCTGGCGCATACAGTGCCGGAGCCTATATAAGCCAGGGATTTGCACAAGGTATGCTCTCAGCAGTTGGTACAGTTCAGAATGCCGCTGCACAGCTTGCCGCAGCTGCAGATGCTGCTATAAGAGCAAAGGCTAAAATCGGGAGCCCTTCAAAAGTCGCCGATGATAACGGTGTGTATTATGGTGAAGGCCTTGAAAATGGTTTGTTGTCTAAGGTTAGGGATGTTTGGAGGGCGGCAGAGAAACTTGTATCTCTTCCATCTGTTCAAACGCCTGATCTTTCCATGTCCTATGGTGGAGAAATGAATATGGATTACGACTATTATCAGAACGCACGGTACACCGTTGAGGTTCCGCTGTATATTGATGGTAAGGAGTTTGCAAAGGCTACTGCAGACGATATGCAAAACGAGATCGGAAAGAAGTCTATAAGGGTAGGCCGTAAACACGGTATTGTATAAAAGAAAGGGGCAGTATAATTCTATGTATGATTTTATTGATGTAACTGAAACTTCAGACGGGGTTATGCTGCCCGCCGAAGCCATGAAAATCAATGGCGAATATATTGAAAATATGATTCCCGGCTATAGGACGATCTCTGTGTCCGGCCGGGAATCTCTTTCACCTAAAATTTCAACATACGAAACTGGGGTAATGGATGGCTCAAAAATTAAGAGCCGGAAATATCCTTCGCGGACAATAACAGTCCGATATCAGCTGATTGCAGAATCAAACGAGTCTTTTCGATCGGCCTACAATATGTTAGGTGGAATTCTGAACACGGAAAATGCGCAGCTGATATTTGACGATGAACCAGATAAATTTTTCATTGGCACGCCGTCAACCATTGGGGATGTGGCACCGGGATTAAACAGCGTGACAGGTGAATTTGAAATATTATGTGTGGATCCGTTTAAGTACTCGGTATACGAATACGAGGCTGTTCCGGAGTTTGGAGAAAACAGCGTATTGATTGATTATGGTGGAACGCATAAGTCATACCCAAAGCTAGAAGCTGATTTTTACAGTGAGGATGATGGAAACGGAGCGGCGTTGACCGGAAAGGGCGATTGCGGATATGTTGCGTTTTTCACGGAGAATGAAAAAATAATACAGCTCGGTGATCCTGACGAAGTGGACGGGGAAGAGTTTCCAAAGTCACAAACACTGCTCAATCAGATATTTCAGTCTAATACAGCATGGGGATCAACTGCTCAATCTTTATGGTCCGCGAACAATGGCACGATTTTAGGCTATGATGTTGTGCAGTCGGGAGCTGCAGGAATGGGCGGGGCATCGTTTACAGCAGCAGGAAAGCCTCAAAACGCAGTTATTTTGAATACGCAAAGTAAAGCAAGTGCTCCATATGTTAACTATAAAATTTCTTCAATGGAATCATATAGGGGTGCTGACTATGTAGTTCTTAGTGTTACGGTTATGACCTCACTTGCAAATACTAGTTCATACTTTGGAAATGGGTATACACTGAAAGGATCATTATACATCGGTGGCGCATGGCGCGATATCCAGATTAAAAGTGCTGCGGAATACTGGAGTGGCACAAGTGGCCATGCAATATGTCTGAGCATAAAAGTCACGGGTATTTCAGCAACGACAGCCTCTATAACCGGAATCAAATTCAAAGTGACACGTCCTGATGGTCTTGGCACGACGGGAGTCCTTTCCGAAACATCCTGTGCCAATATCCCGATCAGTCAATATATGGGCACGCCTACTTCGTATTATTTGACTGCTGCTGATTTTGGTACATTTTCAGGGAATAAATGGCATGGTCCGTCTATTACCCGGACAATAGGGGCAGATGCGAACGGAGAGACAGGTGCAATAAACTTCACATTTTCCTACAAACAAAAAATGGCTATCGGAAATGGCAGCAGCGATCAAAATCAGCTTGGAGGTTTCCATTGCAATTTGACTGCTGCAGATGGGAGCGTTGTGGCTGGAATCCGCATTGTAAAAAATAAAACAGGAAAGACAGCGCTTTTGATGATGCACGTAAACGGCGTTAAAGTTCATCAGGTAAATCTTGATCTGTCATACAATAATAAATACTTTGGGAATGCATCTAATTCTGTAATGACCTCGACGATCCAGAAAAGTGGCAGCGAGGTTATTTTTAATATTGGCGGATATCGAAAAGTATTTACGAACTCAGCGATTGCGGCAACGAAGGTTGTTAAAATCACATTCATGTTTGAAAAGTGGATGAGTCGTACCCCCCTTGCATTTAATGGTCTGTACTGGGCGAAATTTACGAAGGACAATTGTACAACATTTAAGGATATTCCAAACAAATTCGGAGCAAACGATGTTTTGATCGCAGATTGCAGCGATGCAAAAGTATATCTGAATGGTAGTTTAAATGAAGATCTCGGAGCTCTTGGCAATGATTGGGAAGATTTTGTATTAACGCCCGGCTTGAATCAGATTTTTTTCTCTTACTCTGATTTTGTGGAAGAAGGATATGAACCGACAATCAAAGTGCGGTACCGTGAGGTATTTTTATGATTATCTATTTTGCAGATCGACAGTTGAATATCATAGGCAGCGCAAGCACGAGTCTGCCTGATGGTTTGACGGTTACGGATGATAAGAAAACGGAGGATGTCGAAACCGGCGTTTCGATTTTTGAATGTAAAATCCACTTTGAAGACGGCACTAGAGGCGATGTAAAGCGCTCTGTAGAGGTTGGAAATTATTTACTGCGCAGCAACGGAAAAGAAAACGAATTTTATCAGATCATTGAAACGGAAGAAGACACTAAAAAGCAAAATATCTATGCCTATGCTGAAGATGATGGAATGGATTTGCTTAATGAGGTAGTGGGTCCATACAAGGCGGATAAAGCGTATAATATTGCCCACTATATCAGCAAATTTGCATCCGGATCTGGTTTCGTTATCGGTGTGAATGAAGCGTCAACGCTTACCAGAAAGCTAAGCTGGGACGGAGAAGCGACGGCAGCGGAGCGAATTGCCAGCGTTGCAACTCAGTTTGATAATTGCGAAATATCGTATAGTTTTGATATCAAAGGTCTCACCGTCCGAAAGAAGTATATCAATATTCATAAAAAGCGGGGGCAGGATTCCGGCGTGCAGCTGCGGCTAAATTATGACATTGACAGCATCATTACGTCAAAATCAATTGCGAATCTTGCAACTGCACTGCACTGCGAAGGCGGAACGCCTGACAATGCAGAGGATCCCATAACACTGGGCGGTTATAGTTATGACGATGGGGATTTCTATGTTGAAAATGGCGTTTTGAAGTCAAGGGAGGCCTTAAAAAATTGGTCACGCTATCTTTGGAAGATTGATGATTCGCATCTGTCAGGCGCACACATTACAAAACGATATTCCTACGACACGCTCAGTCAATCAACACTTTGTGCTCATGCGATTACGAAGCTTAAAGCACTTCGACAAATCGAGGTGAATTATGAAGTTGATATCAAGAAATTGCCGGATAATGTGCGAATTGGAGATCGGGTAAACATTATTGATGATGATGGCGAGTTATACCTATCTACTCGCATTTTGACGCTGGAAACATCTGTTGCAAACGAAGAAATGAAGGCTATACTCGGCGAATACCTGATAAGAAACAGCGGTATATCACAGAAAGTTTCAGATCTGGCTGCTCAGTTTTCAAAGATGTCTATTTCTGCATCTCGCGCTTTGTCGATCGCAAATAATGCAAAATCTACAGCTGATACAGCTCAATCAGCTGCAAATTCCGCTGCAGCAGAAGCGGAAACAGCACAGCAAGTGGCCAGTTCGGCGCAATCAGCTGCAAACAATGCTGCACAGTCTGCAGAGGCAGCACAGACGGCGGCCAATAATGCCCAATCTGCTGTTGATCTTGTTAAGCAAGATGTAGATGGGATTAAAACAACCGTTTCTAATGCGAAGGAAGCAGCGGAACAAGCACAGCAGGCAGCGACTACAGCAAAGAAAAAAGCTGAAGAAGCACATACAGCAGCTACAAATGCGCAATCTGCGGCGAATGGTGCAAAAACTGCCGCTGATGCTGCACAGAAAACCGCAGATGAAGCCGTAAGTAATGCCAGTACAGCGAAAAGCACCGCAGATGCAGCTAAAACGAAAGCAGAAGCTGCAGCGACTACAGCGGAAGCAGCAAAGATAGATGCAGAGGCTGCGAAGGCAGATATTGATTCATTAGGCGAAAATCTGACAACGATTGAAGATACAATGATTGCAGAGTACGCCAGAAAAACAGATCTTACCGAGGCGCAAGCAAGCCTACAAACGCAAATCACAAAAAATGCGGCAGAAATTAGTTCCACGGCCTCAAGCGTTACTCGGATAGATGAAACAGCCAATAATGCGTACAGCGAACTGCAAGGAGCTCTTGGACTGGCTGAACGGGCACAAAATGAGGCGGCAGCAGCGCAGCAAGCAGCCAATGCGGCGCAAGCGGCTGCAGATACTGCGGCAAAAGCGGCGACAACTGCACAGGCAGAAGCAGACGAAGCGCAGTCCGCAGCGAATACGGCAAAAACAGTACTTGACAATGCAAGATCAAGTCTTGCTAGTGCAAAAGAGGACCTTGCAACTGTACAGGCTAGAGCAGACGCAACAGAGGAAGAGATTGCAGCAGCGCAGGCGGCGGTTACGGCGGCGCAGACAGCAGTAGATACAGCAAAAAGCGATTGGAAAACTGCAATTGAAGAGGCTGACACTGCAAAACAAACAGCGTCAGAAGCTGCTTCGAATGCAAATAAGGCACAAGCAATAGCAAACAAAGCGGCGGCTGATGCAGCTATAGCACAAACTGTGGCAAATGAAGCGACAGGTAATGCATCAGCAGCGCAAACTGCGGCCAATGAAGCGGTGCAAACAGCGCATAATGCACAAAAAACCGCTAATCAGGCAGTTTCAGAAGCAGTTTCAGCTCAAGCTACAGCGGATACAGCTGCGGTAACAGCAGCAGCAGCTCAAGCGGTTGCGAATGATGCACAGGTAACAGCAACACAGGCAGCAGCTGATCTTGCCGCAGCACAGACCAGATTGCAGGAAGTTCTTGCAGATGTGGACGCGACAGAGGAAGAAATTGCCGCAGCACAGGCGACGGTTACGGCGGCGCAGAGCGCCGCAGATACAGCAGCGAATAATGCAACCACAGCACAGCAAGCCGCTGATGAAGCACAAGCTAATGCCGATAACGCACAAGCAGCAGCGGATAACGCAAAAAGTGCGGCGAATGTAGCACAGGCAGAAGCAGACGAAGCACAGGCTGCAGCGAATGAAGCAAAATCGATTGTATATGGTCTATCTAACCGGGTTGCAAATGCGGAAACCAATATTACACAAAATGCCCACGCTATTGCCCTTTCAGCAACAAAAAAAGAAGTAACTCAAACGCTGGGCGGCTACTATACGAAAGAAGAGACTAATGCTGCAATAAATGTTAGTGCAGATTCAATCACTCAAACAGTGAGCACTACGTATGCAACGAAACAATCACTTGCTGAAACCGACACAAAGGCTGGAAATGCACAAACATCTGCTGATGATAATTCAGAACGCATAACGACTTCCGAGTCTAAAATTCAGCAACTGGCTGGAATGATTTCGATGCTGGTCACAGATGGAAATGGTGCATCGATGATGACGCAGACAGCAGATGGGGGATGGACCTTTAGCATGGGGTCCATTGTAGAAGCACTGTCCAAGGCACAAAATGATGTGGATGCGCTTTCCGGGGATGTGAGCGAAACAAGCAGCGAACTTGCAACATTAAAGTCTACACTAGATGATCTGGGGGTGCTTGCTGACTATGTAGTTATTACAACATATAACGGTCAGCCATGTATTGAACTTGGGGAATCTGAAAACGCATTTAAACTGCGAATCACTAATACAGAAATTCAATTTGCAGATGGCACCATAATTCCGGCATATATCACTAACAGAAAACTAATGATCAATCAGGCTGAGGTCAAAGAAGAAATGCAATTTGGTGGATTTGTTTGGAAAGTTAGAGATAACGACAATCTGGGATTGATTTGGAAGGGAGATGAATGATAATGGCATCATGTAGTACGCCCCGTTGGGTATCTAGTTCCCCGTATGTTACTCTGACAGTTACGCAGCAATCACAAACCGGAGATTCTGCGGTTCTTGCATGGAATCTCAAATATATATCTGATTATGCAGCTGGCACAAGCAGTGCAAATACCTATAGGGTTGTTATCAATGGCTCAACTGTAAAATCCAGTAGTTATGACATCAATGGGAAAACCGGAACCCATACAATTGCAAGCGGAACAGTTACAGTTAGCAAGGGAACTGCAGCAAAAAATATTTCTTTTAGCGTTTCTTTTGATTGGGAGATTACTTGGTCAGGAAATTACTGCGGAACTAATTCGGCATCTGGTAGCATTTCGATATCTGCAAAAAGTTCATACACCGTTAGTTATAATGCAAATGGAGGATCCGGAGCTCCTTCCTCTCAAACAAAGTGGTATAACACAGCCTTAACACTATCAGGCACAAAGCCTACAAGAACGGGGTACACGTTCAAGGGATGGGCAACATCCTCAAGCGGGAGCGTTGTTTATGCAGCTGGTGCAAGCTATACAACAAACGCTGCTGCCACTTTATACGCTGTATGGCAGGCGAACACCTACACGGTTACATTTAATGCCAATGGTGGATCGGGTGCTCCGTCAAATCAGACAAAGACTTATGGTGTAAATTTGACGCTATCCAGCACAAGGCCGACAAGGACAAATTATAACTTTCTCGGCTGGGGCACTTCTGCATCCGCAACGACGGTTTCTTATGCGGCAGGTGCAGTCTATTCTCAAAATGCTGCAATTACGCTCTATGCGATATGGGAGCTAGCGTATACAAAGCCTAGAATTACTGGGTTATCTGCTGCACGATGCGATTCTTCTGGTACATCTTCTGATGACGGAGCTTATGTGAGGGTTTCTTTTGGCTGGCAAACAGATAAGACAGTCAGTTCGATTGCACTTGCATGGTCCTCAACATCTGGCGGGTCCGGGTCTAGCACTGTTTCGGCATCCGGCACAAGTGGCAGCGTTAGTCAGGTAATCGGTGGGGGTAATATCTCAACGGAGTATAGTTATACAATTACAGTTACGGTGTCTGATTCCGGTGGCAGTACAACTTATACGAGGACCGTTTCCGGAAAGGCATATGCCATTGATTTTTTAGGCGGTGGAAAAGGTGCTGCATTTGGAAAGGCAGCTGAAACGGATGATTTTTTGGATGTAGCTTGGAATGAGAGGGTTAGAAAGGACTTAACGGTTGAGGGCAAGATATATCCTGTATCAGGAATTTATGTTCATGATAAAAGAGACGCAGTAGCATCACCGAATATGTTTGGAGATCGAGTTTTCTTTGTGTACTTCGATCAGGAGGTGGATGGAGACTGGAAAACGATACTACATGCAAAAGGCTGGGGAGGTATTTATGATGCTTTTCAGATTGCGGGGCCGGCATCTATAGAAGATGGACGAAAGCTTTCGTGGAGGTGTGGTGGAGGAGATAGTTTCGGTGCATGGAAAACAATATTAGATGGATCAATGGTCAAGGATTATGTTGTCGAGCAAGGTACATCCGGTATCTGGATATGGCGAAAATGGAGCAACGGCGTTGCAGAGTGTTGGGGGAAAACAAATAAAACCATCAGCTGTACGCAGCTATGGGGCAGCGCGATGTATTTGGATTCAGGCGGGCGCACCTATGCAGATTACCCCTCCGGACTGTTTATAGATGTTCCTGTTTGCACTTACAGCGCGGAGGCGAAGAGTTCATCCGTAATCCCGATGTCAGCAGGTGATCTAGGGACAAAAACCAGAACGCCGCAGCTGCAGTTTTGTCGGGCAACATCATTAGCTAATATGGCGGTTACAGTATTCTGGCATGCAATGGGTAAATGGAAATGATGATGGAAAGGTGGTGAGGGGATAAATGGATTGGTCAACGATTATCGTGGCGGCGCTAGCGTTGATTGGAACAATCGCAGGGTCGTATTTTGCGAATAACAAAACAACGGCGGTGCTAGAAGTGCGGTTAAAAGCAGTGGAAGCGGCATCTGAAGCACGTTTTAATGCGTTGGAATCGGCGTTTGAAGCGCGATTTAAGGCATTGGAAGAGAAGGTAAATAAGCACAATCAAGTAGTAGAACGTACAGCCATAGCGGAACAGAGCTTAAAAGCAGCATGGCGTCAGATTGATGAAATCAAGGAGGATATTAAAAAATGAATTTAGAATTTATTACTGACATGTATATTCCGGTGGTATTAGTGGCTTGTCTGGTGGTCGGGTACATCGTTAAAAAATGGATCAGGGATGTAGACAATAAGTGGATTCCTACTATCTGCTGCATTTTAGGGATGGTACTGGCCTGTGTTGTGCAGGCGGATATCAGCGTGCAGGTAGTAGTAGCCGGCGCTGTGACAGGACTAGCCTCCACGGGGTTGCATCAGGCGTTCAAGCAGTTAATAGAAAAGGAATAATTAAAGAAAACGGCGTTTTGTTTTCCTTACAGGACGCAGAAACAATTCTAAGTAAAGAGGATTTTAATTATGAAGATCATTAAAAAAATTTATCAGTGGGCATATGCGCCGGCGAGGCGCACTGCATCCGATATTAAGTACATTATCCTGCACCACGCAGCAGCTGAGAGTTGTACGGCGGACGATATACACCGCTGGCATCTGAAAAATGGATGGGCCGGGATGGGGTACAATTACTTCATCGCGAAGGATGGTACCATTTACACGGGCCGAGATGAGCTGCAGTGCGGGGCGCACACGGAGGACTACAATACGTCCGGCATGGGGATCTGCTGCGAGGGCAATTATATGGTTGAAACGATGCCGGCGGCGCAGAAGGCAGCGTTGATCGAGCTGATTAAGGACATTCGGAAACGCTATGGCAATCTGCCGATCAAGGGGCATCGGGATCTGAATGCCACTAGCTGCCCCGGAGACAATTTCCCGATGGCTGAGATCATTGCAGCGGTGGAAGGACAAGCCGGCGCTAAACCGGGACAGACAGGCACTAAACCGGAACAAGAAGCAAATAAAACGAATCAGGAGGTATGCGAAGTGAAGGTAAGAGTATTGGGTATGGGTGACGATGGCAAGGCTGTTAGAGCGTTGCAGCGGCTGTTGATCTCCGAGGGATATAACTGTGGAGGATTCGGAGCGGATGGCGTGTTCGGCGCCGGCACGGAAAGATCCGTAAGGGCGTATCAGGGTGCCCATGGGCTGGCCGTGGATGGCATTGTTGGCGCGAAGACGTGGGGCTGCTTGCTAGGCTGCTAAGATTGACAGCGCCCTAGGGGCAAGAGCCTAGAATCATATTGATTTTAGGCTCTAATAATTAGTAACCCCGCCTGAAAATGGCGGGGTTATTTTTATTGACAAATTTAATTATAATATGTATAATTCAATTGTGTCTGTTTGTGGTTATTCAGACACAAAGTCTCCGCTTTGTGGCGGATGTGAGTAGAAATAAAGTATACAATAGTATGCGAAAAATAAGGTGGTATATGCCGCCTTATTTTTTTATAGAAACCGTTGACGTGGTGCTAGCACTATGGTATAATATAACCCGAAGAAGAAAAATAAAAGGATTCTGCCGCAAACAGAATCCTTAAAGACTCCCAGATGGCTTGCCCCATCTGGTTTCCTATTTAATAATATCATCAGGAGTGCAAAAAGTCAATGAATACACAAAATGAGTGGAAAAAAAAGAATATGACACAAATTGCAATTCGTTTGCACAATAAGAACGATAAGGAGATAATTGATCACATAAAATCACAAAAAAATATAGCTGATTACATTAGAAACCTTGTAGCTGAGGATATTGAAAAAAATATAAAAAAAGATGAAAATAACTGTTGACATAGTGCTAGCACTATGATATAATACAGACATAAGGTTGAAACAAACCTACTCACAAAACCACAAATAAAACAAAAGGAGATCAATAAAATGACAATCAAAGGAATTAAAAAAGCAGTTGGAGATTTTAACAGACTGAATGCAGGAGGAACTTATTCACCTCGATACGGCTATTTGATGTTTGATTCAGAAACAGGCGAAGTTTGGACAGATGAATTTTACGATCTTGGTCATGGAAGCTGGAACAATTACGAAAGTGAAACAATCGTAAATATCGGAAATGAAGTTATCAGAGAGTTTGGATCAGTTACTATGGCAAACGTAAAAAGATATATTGAAAGACTAATTGAAGAAAAATAAAAAGGACCTCATCTAAACAGAATGTTTTATTTATACCGGATGTTATTCATCCGGTTTTCTTTATATCTTATACGGGTGTCAATTATTTCTCAGTGAAAATATAGAAGAGGCTAAGTAGAAGTTATAACCTATTTTGCTTGAAATATTCTGAAGATTGTGTTATTATAATATTGCAGCTTGGCCATTGTGACGTTCTCCTAAATGATGAAAGGCAGTCAACCCTAAAAGGAAGACTGCCTTTTTTGTTTTTATAATGATACGGTTATTATACGATTGCTTGGATTCATTCCGTGCATCTTCATGCTCATATCGCTTGCATAGCATCGAACTGACAAAGAATTACTTTCTACGGCGTTTAGAGAGATTTGTGAATATTTCTCTCCTAATTGTTTTCGGACTTGCATGTCTATTTCATGAAATGCATTTCTAGCTTTTTCTGCATGCTCTGAGCAATATATGAAATTGTCCATCAAATTATATCTGCCTCCATTTGCGTGTACGTGATATCCATCAAATATATCTGTGACGATCATTTTCTCAAAACTGCAATGCAACTCCTCATTAACCAGCTTGAGGATCCCGGACTTACTGTACTCAAACCTTCCTTTACATTCAATCGGCAGTCGATGCTCTTCGAAATCATAATTAGGTTTACTATTTGTGATATAGTGGCAATAATCAATGAACCCATATGCCCATGAGTCTGGGAAACCTTTTGGAACTGCTTTACTAGTAATCTCAAGATATATTGACTTGCCTTTATCGTTAATAAAGGCAGTTCTGATTCTGCAATTCTCAACGTCACCTCGCGGAACGCAGCCAGCTCCTTCGAAATATAATACTTTTTTACTCATAATGTTCTCATCCTTTCACGTAAGGGGGATCAAAGCCACGTTCTTCATTTTCTCTCCGAAAACAGTGCCCGCAATACTGCCAGATGCCATTTGGGCCACTTGTGATGCGTTTGAATGTTGCAAATACAGGTCTAAACCTGCCTGCCTTCGGATCGTAATGGTGCGAATATGGCTCTCCGATCTGTGCGCTGAATGAACTCATATTTGCTGGCGGTAGCATATCCATTGCATCATCAACAACGGCCTGCTCTACATAGTCGCCAATTTGTGCTTTTGAATATGAAAATGTTTCTTCGGTGAATACCTCTTTGTTGTTATAAATCACGTTTTATCCTTTCTTATTCAGAGGCTTGATTTATTTGCCTTGTTGTGGTAAAATCTTTATTATCTGAGGTGTGCAAGGCTCACACCCCAGACCCTTTAGAAGATGTTTTCATTGGTAGTGGGCATCTTCTTTTTTTATTTTACTTTTGCTTCTCTGATCAGCTCAGCGGCTTCTTTAACCGTTTTTGCTTTGCTTTCTATCAGTTTAGCTAGAGTTTCAAGAAAAGCGTTGAATTCTGCATTTGTCATTCCTTCCATATTGCCGTTCCTTTCTGCCTTGTATTTCAAAGTGGTTTATTTCCTTTGATGATATAATTTTCCTATGAATACCCGCATAAGACAATTGATAGAATAGACTAAGATTGAATGGTATTTTTGTGCATTTCGAACTGTTACCATTTATAGATTCTCATGGGATAATAAGATCATAAAAAGGAAAGAACAAAGGAGAAATCAAAATGAAGAAACATGAGATTAAGGTTGAAGCAGTTAGTAACAAATACGCTTTATACATAAACGGAAATTACGCTGGGCTGTATAATAGAACGATTATCAATATCAAAATGCGTGCATGGAATCTTCCGGAAATCGAGTTTTAATCATCCAACTGGTAAGTCGTAAGATTATTAAAAATCTAACGTCCCGCCCCAGAAGTACGAAGGCAGAAAAGGAAGAGGAATATGTTTACTTGGTATTTTACCCCGGATAAAGAGGACATAAAGGCGTGTAAAGGCGGAATTTTCCCTTGCAGCGCTGATGAAGCGTACAAGACTGAATCTATTGCTATATGGCACGGAAAGAAGTGGATGAAGGAATGCGGACGAACGGGTGAAGTTAAAGCTATTCCGGCGGCAAATCGTACTCCATCCTATATTTTGGATTACTGAACATAACCAGACCCGGAACTTACAAGGAAAGAAAGGAAAATTAAAATGAAGGAAGCGATCAGAAGATTACAGAAAGACGGAGAATATAGATTTGAAGGCCTTGACAGGCAGGAAAGCCGTAAGGCTGCTGCGAAACTTGCGAAAGCAGCCATGCAGGAAGACCGTAAATATGGGATCGAAAGTAATTTCGGTATTGCAAGAGATGCATTCGGATATTATTTTGCGGCACAGATCAATAATTAAGAGGGACAAAGCGAAGGAGAGGAAAGAACATGTATAGAAGAGGAAGTAGAAAACAAGACAGAGAAATGCATATCAAGATCGCCATATTAAAAGGAGATATCAAAAGAGCAATCGACCTCTGTGAACGGTACGGTATAACACCAAAACGATTCGGTCAGCTTGCTGAGCAAGTAGAAAGTATTGGATAAGCATTGCATTGATCGATATAAAGAAAGGGCAGGAATAAAATTCCCGCTCTTTTTTGTATATATTTTTGTGAAGCATTTAAAAGCATTTTAAGAATAAGAGGTTGCGGTGTGTAGGAATATCGGATAATGCGCGCGAAGGCGGCTTATTTTATCGTTAAGCGCTTCTGGCTGGAGTATTTTAGACTATATTACCCATATAGATATTGTAGTAAATATAGTATATATGATAAGTGCGCAATAAACGTGGCGCATCAGGAGATCGATTTAAAAAATCCCAAAACGAACCGCAACAATGCTGGATTTACAAATGAAGAGCGTGCTAAATTTACGCAGGCAGTGCAAGCAGGAATGATCGATACCTTCCGCTATTTTTATCCGGAAAAAGAAGGGGCTTACTCATGGTGGAGCTACCAGTTTAAAGCCAGAGAAAAAAATGTCGGATGGCGTATTGATTATTTTATGGTAAGCGAAGCGTTAAAACAGAAATTGCAGGATGCCAAAATTCACCCAGAGGTGTTCGGGTCCGATCATTGTCCGGTTGAGCTGGACATTGATCTGTGAAAATCTGGCTCTGGCAAACAGATAGACAAAAGATTTGGATGGTATTGCTAAAAAATAGCGCGAAAGCAATGGAAATTTCTATAGATTTTCATGAAAAAATGGAGAAATATTGCTTGCTTTTGTAAGAAGGCTATGATACAATAGCAAGCGTGACATTGAGAACGAGGATCTGAAAGGTTGCATGGAGGCTGATAAACAGTGGTCTGTGGTAATTTTCAGGGAGCGAATGTCAAGTTCAAGAAACTGACGGCAAGGTCACTGTACAATTGATCAGAAGTTGTGTGAATCTCGATTTGCTTGTTTACAAAGAAGAAACACACGGGTAAGTGTACAGTCGTTATTGTCGCAACAACCCTGGATTCGTAGAGAGTCTCAGGGGATTTTATGCGAATAAGGAGGCTGTTTTTTTATGGCAGAGAAGAAATCTACAAAAATCCGCATTACACTGAAGGCATATGATCATCAGCTGATTGATCAGTCCGCACAGAAGATTGTGGAGACAGCAAAAAGAAATGGAGCACAGGTTAGCGGTCCTATCCCGATGCCAACTCACAAAGAAGTGATAACGATTCTGCGTGCAGTTCACAAATACAAGGATTCCCGCGAGCAGTTTGAACAGAGAACTCATAAGAGACTGATCGACATCCTGCAGCCCAATAAAAAGACTTTAGATGCGCTGAGCAAGCTGGAGCTTCCGGCAGGCGTAGATATTCAAGTCGCAGCTAAAAACTAATTGTTCTTTAACTACAACAAACAAGCAAAGGTACGAATGCAGTTGGTTATTTCAGTTGACATATAGATATCAGCTTAATGACCTAGGATGAACCGCCTTGAGCGGGTCCGCTGTAGATTATTAGGAGGTAAATACCATGAAGAAAGCCATTATGGCAAAGAAGATCGGTATGACTCAGATCTTCGATCAGGAAACGGGTGAAATGATTCCCGTAACAGTCCTGGAAGCAGGTCCCTGTGTTGTAACACAGGTAAAAACCGCTGAACACGATGGATACTGCGCGATTCAGGTTGGATTTGGCGAAATTCGTGAAAAGCTGGTGAATAAGCCTTTGAAGGGCCACTTCGCAAAGGCGGGTGTTTCGGTAAAGAGAGACATTCAGGAATTCAGAATCGAAGGCGCTGAGGGATATGAGCTTGGTGCAGAGATCAAGGCTGATGTATTTGAAGTGGGCGATAAAGTTGATGTTTCTGGTGTTTCCAAAGGTAAAGGCTATCAAGGCGCAATTCATCGCCATGGCTTTGGCCGCGGACCGATGGAGCATGGTTCCAAATATCATCGCCATGCAGGTTCTATGGGTGCATCCAGTGATCCGGCACGTGTATTTAAAGGCAAGAAGCTGCCCGGTCATATGGGACATGTACAGACAACGGTTCAGAATCTAGAAGTAGTTCGAGTAGATGCAGAGCGCAATCTGCTTTTGATCAAGGGTTCTGTACCAGGACCAAAGAAATCTGTCGTAACTGTTATCGACAGCGTAAAAGCATAATCATAATCGATCAAAAGAATCGAATTTTGCCGGCGCTTGCCGGCTGAAGGAGGAAAAAACATGGCGAAAGTAGCTGTTTATACAATGGACGGCGCTGAGAACGGTCAGATTGAATTAAAAGACAGTGTTTTCGGCGTAGAAGTAAACGTTCACGTAATGCATGAAGCTGTAGTAGCTCATCTGGCTAATATGAGACAGGGAACGCAGAGCGCTAAAACTCGTGCAGAAGTTCGTGGTGGTGGCAGAAAGCCTTACCGTCAGAAAGGAACCGGTAGAGCCCGTCAGGGAAGTATCCGCGCTCCGCAATGGGTTGGAGGCGGCGTTGTTTTCGCTCCCAAACCGCGTGATTATTCTAAGAAGATGAACAAAAAAGCACGTCGTTTGGCAATTCGCAGTGCGCTTACCACTCGCGTGCAGGATAATAAGCTGATTGTTCTGGAAGAGATGAATTTGGCTGAAATTAAAACAAAAGCAATGCAGAATGTACTGAATCAGTTCAGTCTGGAAAAAGCTTTGATTGTTTTAAACGGAGAAAATACAAACGCAGTGTTATCTGCTCGTAATATTCCCGGCGTCAAGACCATTCGCGCAGAGCAGATCAATGTATACGACATCCTGAAGTACGAGAATTTCGTTGCAACTAAGGATGCCATTGCGAAGATTGAAGAGGTGTTTGAATAATGGCAGATATCAAATATTATGACGTACTTTTAAAGCCTGTGATCACCGAAAAAAGTATGGAGCTGATGGGCGAGAAGAAATACACCTTCCTGGTACATCCTGAAGCCAATAAGATTCAGATCCGTGAAGCTGTAGAAAAGATGTTTGAAGGCACCAAAGTCCTGAAGGTAAATACCATGAATCGTCGTGGTAAGAACAAGAGAAGAGGTTACATCGTGGGCCGTACCAATGCTATTAAAAAAGCAATTGTAACTCTGACTCCTGACAGCAAGGACATTGAGTTTTTTGAAGGAATTTAATCAATAGAATTAAGATTAAATCCCGGTAATTCCATTCTTAGAAATGAAGTATACCGAAAGGAGAAATAGATAATGGCTATTAAGACTTATAAGCCTTATACCGCTTCTCGGAGAAATATGACAGGTTCCGCTTTCACGGAAATTACAAAGAGCGAGCCTGAGAAATCTCTGGTTGTTCGTGTTAAGAATACGGCTGGCCGCAACAGCTACGGAAAGATTACAGTACGTCATCATGGCGGCGGTCACAAGAAGTTATACAGAATTATTGATTTTAAGAGAAATAAAGACGGGATTCCGGCTAAGGTTGTTGGAATCGAGTATGATCCTAATCGCAGTGCCAACATTGCCCTGCTTGCTTATGCGGATGGAGAAAAACGCTATATGTTAGCTCCGGAAGGACTGAAGGACGGCGACGTTGTAATCAGCGGTGAGAATGTAGAAATTAAAGTAGGCAACTGCCTGCCCCTGAGAAATATCCCTACCGGTTCCAGTGTGCACAATATCGAAATGAAACCCGGAAAAGGTGGTCAGATGGTGCGTGCAGCAGGAAATGCCGCGCAGCTCATGGCAAAAGAAGGAAAGTTTGCAACACTGCGTCTGCCCTCTGGCGAGATGAGAATGGTTCCGATTGACTGCAGAGCAACCATTGGTACAGTTGGAAATGGCGACCATGAGTTGATTAAAATTGGTAAAGCAGGACGTAAAAGACATATGGGAATTCGTCCCACCGTTCGCGGTTCTGTTATGAATCCTAACGACCATCCGCATGGTGGTGGTGAAGGTAAGGCGCCTGTTGGACGTCCCAGCCCGATGACTCCTTGGGGTAAACCGGCTTTGGGTCTGAAGACGCGTAAAAAGAAGAAACAGTCTAACAAATATATCGTACGCAGCCGTGCGAAGAACAGTAAATAAGGAGGCATAACAGATGGCACGTTCTTTAAAGAAAGGTCCCTTTGCGGACGCATCTTTGTTAAAGAAAGTTGATGCAATGAACGCATCCGGCGACAAACAGGTTATTAAAACATGGTCTCGTCGTTCCACTATCTTCCCCTCTTTCGTTGGTCATACCTTTGCCGTACATGATGGAAGAAAGCATGTTCCGGTATACGTGACAGAGGATATGGTAGGTCATAAGCTGGGCGAGTTCGTTTTGACCCGTACCTATCGCGGTCATGGAAAAGATGAGAAGAAAGGATCGGTAAGATAATCACAAAAGTTTGGTGATATCTTGCGATTGAAATAAGGAGGAAATATCATGGCGAAAGGTCATAGAAGCCAAATTAAGAGGGAGCGTAATGCGCAGAAGGATCAGCGTCCGAGAGCAAAAGTTACGTTTGTCCGTATCGCTCCCACTAAGGCAAAGATTGTATTAGACACCATTAAAGGTAAAGACGTAGCGCTTGCTTCCGCTATTCTTGCAGCTACCCCCAGAGAAGGTGCTCGAATCATTGGCAAAGTTTTGGATTCGGCAGTGGCAAATGCTGAATATGCTGCAGCAGAGCGTGATATGGATATTGATGTTTCTAAACTTTACGTACAGGAAGCATTTGCAAATCAAGGTCCCACTTTGAAAAGAATTATGCCCAGAGCACAGGGTAGAGCAGATAGAATCCTGAAAAGAACCAGTCATATCACGATTATTTTGAATGAGAGATAAGGAGGAGACTCATGGGTCAGAAAGTTAATCCGCATGGACTTAGAGTCGGCGTTATTAAGGATTGGGATGCGAAATGGTACGCAGATGCAAACCAGTTTGGCGATCTCCTGATTGAGGATCATAAGATTCGTACCTTCCTGAAGGAAAAGCTTTATCAGGCGGGAATTTCCAAGATCGAAATCGAGAGAGCCGCGGGCCGTATTAAAGTTATTATTATGACTGCAAAGCCTGGCATTATCATTGGAAAGGAAGCAGTTGGCGTTAAGCTGCTGAAGGATGAGCTGCAGGCACTGACAGATGCAAAGGTATCTTTGAATATTATCGAAGTAAAGCGTCCTGAAAAGGATGCACAGTTGGTAGCAGAAAATATTGCACAGCAGCTTGAAAACCGTGTTTCCTTCCGTCGTGCATTAAAGCAGGCTATGAGCCGGGCTATGAAAGCAGGCGCTAAAGGTGTGAAGACGACGGTGGGCGGCCGTGTAGGCGGCGCTGAGATTGCGCGTAGCGAATCCTATAATGAAGGCAATCTTCCGCAGCAGACTCTGCGCGCTAACATCGATTATGGCTTTGCTGAAGCGAATACCGCTTATGGTAAGCTGGGCGTAAAAGTTTGGGTTAACCATGGTGAGGTTCTTCCTGCCAAGGCTAATAAAGAAGGGAGCGATAACTAATGTTAATGCCGAAGAGAGTTAAACATCGTAAGCAATTTCGCGGCAGCATGGCTGGTAAAGCTTTGCGCGGAAATCGGATTACGTATGGTGAATTCGGTTTGATTGCTACAACTCCTGCATGGGTTAAATCAAATCAGATTGAGGCGGCCCGTGTTGCGATGACTCGTTATATCAAGCGTGGTGGTAAAGTTTGGATTAAGATTTTCCCAGACAAGCCTGTAACTGCAAAGCCGGCGGAAACTCGAATGGGTTCTGGTAAAGGTTCTACAGAGTATTGGGTAGCTGTTGTAAAACCGGGTCGTGTTATGTTTGAAATTGCCGGCGTACCGGAAGAAGTAGCGCGTGAAGCACTTCGTCTGGCTATGCATAAGCTTCCCGTCAAGTGTAAAATTGCCTCTCGTCAGGAGTTGGATGCAGAGCTTGATGCAGCTAACTAATGTCGAATGAAATGATAGAGGATGGTGAATAGAAGTGAAGAAAACCGAATTTTTGGATGAATTAAAGGTAAAAAGCTGTGAACAGTTGGAAATGGAACTCGTTTCCGCAAAGAAAGAGCTTTTCAATCTCCGTTTTCAGAATGCCACCAATCAATTGAATAATACTGCCAGAATTAAAGAGGTTCGCAAGAACATTGCTCGGATTCAGACAGTGCTTACCCAAAAGGCGCATCAGTAACGGATGAGTTAAGGAGGACTTTATAAGTGGATAGAAATTTAAGAAAAACCATGGTTGGCCTTGTTTCCAGTGACAAGATGGATAAAACAATTGTGGTTAGCGTTCAAAATAACGTAAAACATCCCGAATATGGTAAAATCGTTAAAAGAACCTACAAGCTGAAGGCGCATGATGAAAACAACGAATGCCGCATTGGTGATCGTGTTCGTGTTATGGAAACCAGACCCTTGTCTAAAGATAAGAGATGGCGTGTAGTTGAGATTATCGAAAGAGCAAAATAATTGATTGAGGAGGTTACCCTGCCATGTTACAGCAAGAAAGCAGGATGAAAGTTGCCGATAATACCGGCGCCAAAGAGCTTTTGGTGATTCGTGTATTAGGCGGATCTACTCGTAGATATGCCGCTGTTGGTGATGTGGTGATTGCTGCGGTTAAAGAAGCAACACCCGGCGGAGTTGTAAAGAAGGGCGATGTTGTGCGCGCCGTTGTGGTCAGAACCGTAAGACCGGTTCGCCGTAAAAATGGAGCCTATATCCGCTTCGATGAAAACGCTGCTGTTATTATCAAAGAAGATTTAAATCCCAGAGGAACTCGTATATTTGGCCCTGTAGCCAGAGAGCTGCGTGAGAAGAAATTCTTGAGAATTCTTTCCTTAGCTCCCGAAGTACTTTAATTTGGAGGTGTACAGATGGGAAAGATGAAAATTAAAAAGGGTGATACCGTACGTGTAATCACTGGTAAGGATAAAGGAAAAGAAGGTAAGGTGCTGGCCGTTGATCTGAAAAACGAGCGCGTCATCGTTGAGAATGTCAATATGGCTACCAAGCATCAGAAGCCTAACGGTGCGAATCAGGGCGGAATTGTCCATCAGGAAGCTCCGATCCATGTTTCTAACGTTATGTACCTTCATGAAGGCAAGCCCACCCGTGTGGGAATTAAGTCTGAGAGCAAGACCGTAGACGGCAAAGAGGTTACAACTCGCGTGCGCTTCGCTAAGTCTACCGGTGAAGTGATTGACTAATAGGAGGTATCAAGAGTGAGTAGCCGAATGAAAGATTTTTATAAGACTGAGGTTGTTCCCGGACTGATTAAGAAATTTAATTATAAAAATCCGATGGAAGTACCGAAGCTGGATAAGATCGTAATCAATATGGGGGTTGGAGAAGCTAAAGAAAATCCGAAGGCTTTGGAGAGCGCTGTTTCTGATCTGACGATTATCTCTGGTCAGAAGCCCATCATTACAAAAGCAAAAAAATCTATTGCAAACTTTAAATTGCGTGAAGGAATGTCAATCGGTTGTAAAGTAACGCTTCGCGGAGAAAAAATGTATGATTTTGCAGATCGTCTGATCAGCTTAGCATTGCCGCGTGTAAGAGACTTTCGTGGTGTGAGCGCTAATTCCTTTGATGGCCGCGGCAATTACGCCCTGGGTATTAAAGAACAGCTTATTTTCCCGGAAATTTCTTATGATAAGATTGATAAAGTTCGCGGTATGGACATTATTTTTGTTACTACAGCAAAAACCGATGAAGAAGCAAAAGAACTGCTTTCTCTGATGGGAATGCCTTTTGTAAAATAAGCGCATCATTTTTAGGAGGTTTATTACATGGCTAAAACATCCATGAAAATTAAACAGCAGCGCCAGAATGCAAAGCCCAAATTTTCCACGAGAGCTTATAGCCGCTGCAAGATTTGCGGACGTCCGCATTCTGTACTGCGTAAGTATGGTATCTGCCGTATCTGTTTCCGTGAACTCGCTTATAAAGGCGAAATTCCGGGTGTAAAAAAAGCAAGCTGGTAAGCTTGGCATCATAGTAAATAAGGAGGTAATTTCCAGATGACGATGAGCGATCCTATTGCCGATATGCTGACACGCATCCGTAACGGAAACGTAGCAAAGCATGACACCGTTGACGTTCCTTCTTCTAAGGAGAAGTTAGCGATTGTGGAGATCCTGGTCAAAGAGGGATATATTAAAAAATACGAAGTGGTTACTGATGGAAATTTTAAGACCATTCGCATGACATTGAAATATGGTAAAGACAAGAATGATAAAGTCATTACTGGACTCAAAAGAATTTCTAAGCCTGGTTTGCGAGTATATGCAGGCAAAGATGAGCTGCCTAAGGTGTTGGGCGGATTAGGCACTGCAATCATCTCTACAAACAAAGGTATTTTGACTGACAAAGAAGCACGTAAAGCCGGTGTTGGCGGCGAAGTTATTGCATTTGTTTGGTAAGAAACGCATTAAATTAGGAGGTAAAAAGCATGTCTCGAATCGGGAGAATGCCTGTAGAAATTCCTGCTGGCGTAGAAATCACAATTGCTGAGCATAACAATGTGACTGTAAAGGGACCGAAAGGAACCTTGAGCCGTGAATTACCGCAGGAAATGACGATTACACAGGAAGATGGAAAGATTATTGTGGCGCGCCCCAATGATCTGAAGAGAAATAAAAGCCTTCATGGTCTGACGAGAACACTGATTCACAATATGGTGGTTGGCGTTACACAGGGCTATGAAAAGCATTTGGAAATCAATGGTGTTGGCTATAGAGCGGCTAAGCAGGGAAATAAATTGAACCTGACGCTCGGATACTCACATCCTGTTATTATGGAAGATCCGGAAGGCATCGAAACAGAAGTACAGGATCAGACCAAAATCATTGTTCGTGGTATCAATAAGGAAAAGGTTGGCCAATTTGCAGCTGAGATCCGCTTCAAGCGTCCGCCGGAGCCCTATAAAGGCAAAGGTATTAAATATGCTGATGAAGTGATTCGCCGCAAAGAGGGTAAGACCGGTAAATAAGGTAAAGGGGTGACATTTCAATATGGTTAAGAAAGCATCAAGCAATCGTGTTCAGAAGCATTACAGAATGCGTAAAAATATTAACGGAACAATGCAGCGCCCTCGCCTTAGCGTTTTCCGCAGCGATAAGCACATCTATGCTCAGATTATTGATGATACAAGCGCTACGACTTTGGTAGCAGCCTCCACTGTTGAAAAAGCAGTAAAAGAAAAGGTTGAGTTTACCAATAATGTAGAGGCTGCCAAAGCTGTCGGCGAATTAGTAGCAAAGCGTGCAGTCGAAAAGGGAATCAATACAGTGGTATTTGATCGCGGCGGTTTTCTGTATCATGGAAAAATTAAAGCTTTAGCCGATGCCGCCAGAGAAGCTGGCTTGCAGTTTTAAGAATCGGAGGCAGATGAATGAATAACAATAGAATTGATCCCAATACTCTGGGTGAGTTAGAATCCAAAGTAGTGACTATCAAACGTGTTACCAAGGTTGTAAAGGGTGGACGTAATATGAAATTCACAGCTTTGGTAGTAGTAGGAGATAAAAACGGTCATGTAGGATTTGGTCTGGGTAAATCTCTGGAGATTCCGGAAGCGATTCGTAAGGGAGAAGAAGCAGCGAAAAAGAACATGATTACTGTTCCGAGAAACGATGCTAATTCTATTCCGTATACGACCAAAGGAGTACATGGAAGTGCACAGATTCTTCTGATGACAGCAGCAGAAGGTACTGGTATTATTGCAGGAGGTCCCGCACGTACTGTTTTGGAATTGGCGGGCGTTCAAAATATCAGAACTAAGTCCTTAAGTTCTAATAATAAGAATAACGTGGTTGCTGCAACGGTTAAAGGGTTAAAAGGGCTGTGTACTCCGGAGGAGATTGCCAGAAAACGCGGCAAGACCGTTGCTGAGATTTTAGGATAAGGGAGATTGATGGCATGGCAAAACTTAAAATTACACTTGCAAAGTCCACAATCGGAGCGATTCCCAAGCATAAGAAAACTGCAATTGCTTTAGGCCTGAAAAAGACGCAAAGATCGGTGATTCAGCCGGATAATGCAGCAATTCGCGGTATGATTGCTTCGATTCAGCATTTGGTTAAAGTAGAAGAAATTCAGGAATAATAGGAGGCACAAAAGCATGAACTTACAAGATTTAAAGCCCGCTGAAGGCTCTAAACAGAGTGCTTTCCGTGTAGGCCGCGGCCATGGTTCGGGAAATGGCAAAACCTCTGGCAGAGGTCATAAGGGTCAGAAGGCACGCTCCGGCGGCGGTGTTCGTCTTGGCTTTGAAGGTGGTCAGATGCCTTTATACAGAAGACTTCCGAAGAGAGGTATCAAGAAAAAGACGCATAGAAACTTTGTTGAGATCGTTTCTATTAACGTAGAGCGGTTAAATCAGTTTGAAGACGGTGCCGTGGTAACGGTAGAAGCTTTAAAGGCTGCCGGTATTATCAACAATCCGAAAGACGGCGTGAAGATCCTTGGAAATGGCGAACTGACAAAGAAGCTGACGGTTAAAGCTGATTATTATAGCGCAAGCGCAAAAGAAAAGATTGAAGCTGCCGGCGGTACTGCTGAATAATAAGATGCAAGACGACCCGTAAAGGGAAGGTTGCATAAAGGAGGGCAACACATTTGTTTAAAACAATTAGAGACATTGTCAAGATCCCGGATCTTCGCAGAAGAATCCTTTATACTTTGATGATGTTAGCCCTTGTCCGTTTAGGCTCATTGATCCCCAGCCCCCTGATGGATGCTGCGGTAGTGAAAAACTACTTTGCATCCGCAGGCGGTGTGATGGCACTTTTCGATATTATGTCCGGTAATGCATTCAGTAATATGAATCTTTTTGCGATGGGAATTCAGCCCTATATCAATGCTTCCATTATTATTAGCTTGCTTACGGTAGCGATTCCCAAATTGGAGGAGCTTCAAAAAGAAGGCGAATCCGGGCGAAAGAAAATTTCACAATATACAAGAGTGCTTACAGTTGCGCTTGCCCTGCTACAATCCTTCGGTATATCTTACGGACTTCGCAGTGGATTTACCAGTGATCTTGGTACAGCATGGTCGATCATTGTTTCCATGTCTGTATTCACAGCAGGCAGCGTTTTCGTCATGTGGATTGGTGAAAACATTACGGAAAAAGGTATAGGTAACGGCATTTCGCTGATTATTATGATTAACGTTCTGTCAAGAGTACCTTCAGCGGTGGGTGCGCTTGTAAGCTATGAGAACTATTGGATGCTGGGAGTTATTGTCGTGATCCTCGTATTGGTAGTTGCATTCATCGTAGTTTTGGAACTTGCAGAACGCCGGATTCCCATCCAATATGCAAAGCGGATGCAGGGACGTAAGACATATGGAGGCAGCTCCACTTATATTCCGATTCGAGTTAATATGGCTGGCGTAATCCCGATTATTTTTGCTATATCCATTATGAGCCTGCCGGGGATTATCACCGGTTTTGTAACGGCAACGCCTACCGGATGGTGGGCAACAACCCTGCGCTGGCTGAATACCGCTCATCCGTTTGGAGCCTGTTTGTATGTGGTACTCATCATCTTCTTCACATACTTCTATGCATCCATCACCTATAATCCGCGGGATATTGCGGATAACCTGAAGAAGAACGGCGGTTTCATTCCCGGTTTTCGTCCCGGAGCTCCGACGTTAGACTATTTAAAGAAAACATCTCATTACGTAGTCTTTATCGGTGCTATCATGCTGGCGATTGTCGCAAGTATTCCGGTGATTCTTTCATTTGTCTTCAAGATTGACAATTTGTCTATTGGAGGTTCCTCTCTGATGATTTGTATCGGCGTAGCGCTTGAAACCGTGAAGCAGATCGAAGGTCAGATGGTGATGCGTCATTATAAAGGATTTTTATCTAAGTAAGAAGCATGGAGGTAAAGGGATGAAGCTCATATTGCTTGGCGCCCCTGGCGCCGGAAAAGGAACGCAGGCGACACGCCTGGCAGATGCCTACCATATTCCGCATATTTCCACCGGAGATATTTTCAGAGCCAATCTGAAAAAGGAGACTCCGCTGGGATTAAAGGCAAAGGAATATATGGATCAGGGCCTGCTGGTTCCTGATGAACTTACGGTGGATCTGGTCATGGATCGGCTGCAGGCAGCTGATTGTGAGAACGGATATATTTTAGACGGTTTTCCCAGAACATTGGTGCAGGCAGCTGCACTGGATGCCAAGGTGGAAATCGACGCGGCTGTGAATGTTGAAGTTCCGGATGAGCAGATTGTGAAGCGGATGGCAGGAAGGAGAGTTTGCCCTAAGTGCGGCGAGCCCTACCATACTGAATACAAAATTCCTCAGAAGGAGGGCATTTGTGATCGGTGTGGAGCGTCCCTGATGATCCGTAAAGATGATGAAGCAGAAACAGTAAAGAAGCGCCTGACGGTCTACCATGAGCAGACAGCGCCTTTAATTGGTCATTATCAAACTGCTGGAAAGTTGATTACTGTGGATGGTACCAAAGCGGTGGAAACCGTTACAGAAGATATCATAAAGGCTTTAGAAGCTTAAGGTATGTAAGCCCTTAGGATTGGACTCATCAAAGGGTCAGCAACAAAGCAGGAGGTTAAGCATGTCAAAGAACGATGTTGTAGAGATGGAAGGCACTGTTGTGGAGAAGCTTCCTAATGCCATGTTTCTGGTTGAGCTGGAGAATGGGCATCGGGTGCTATCTCATATCAGCGGCAAGCTTAGAATGAACTTCATTAAAATATTACCTGGAGATAAGGTCACACTTGAACTTTCTCCCTATGATTTATCGAAAGGCCGTATTGTTTGGAGAGCTAAATGATCCAAGCAGGCAAGAAAGGAGCGATGACATGAAAGTACGTTCATCAGTAAAGCCTATGTGTGAAAAGTGCAAGGTCATCAAACGCAAAGGTAAGATTATGATCATTTGCGAAAATCCGAAGCATAAGCAAAAACAAGGTTGATTAGGAGGAAAAATATATGGCACGTATTTCAGGCGTAGATTTGCCTAACGAGAAACGAGTTGAAGTTGGCCTGACTTATATTTATGGAATCGGCCACACCAGTGCCGTTCGCATTTTGAAGGAAGCCGGCGTAAATCCTGACACTCGCGTTCGTGATTTGACAGATGACGAAGTCAACAAGATCCGCAGCATTATTGATGAATCTCAGATGGTAGAGGGCGATCTTCGCAGAGAAATTGCACTGAATATCAAACGACTGACTGAGATTGGCTGCTATAGAGGCGTTCGTCACAGAAGAAGCCTGCCCGTTCGTGGACAAAATACCAAGAATAATGCACGTACGCGCAAAGGCCCGCGTCGCACGATCGCTAATAAGAAGAAATAATTAGGAGGGTTTAAACGTGGCACCTAAGAAAGGTCTTAAAAAGACAACGCGCCGTCGTAACCGCAAAAATATTGACAGAGGTCAGGCGCACATTCAATCTACATTCAACAATACGATTGTTACTTTAACAGATACTGCCGGTAATGCTCTTTCCTGGGCAAGCGCAGGTGGACTTGGCTTCCGCGGTTCTCGTAAGAATACTCCTTATGCAGCACAGATGGCTGCTGAGACGGCAGCAAAGGCTGCTATGGAGCATGGTTTAAAGACGGTAGAAGTGAGTGTAAAGGGTCCTGGAGCTGGCCGTGAGGCTGCGATCCGTGCTCTGCAGGCTGCTGGTCTGGAAGTTACCGCAATTCGGGATGTGACGCCCGTACCTCATAACGGATGTCGTCCTCCCAAACGCAGAAGAGTATAATTGGAGGTATAGGAGAATATGGCAAGATATATTGGATCTGTATGCAGACTTTGCCGTCGTGAAGGCGAAAAGCTTTTCCTGAAAGGCGAGAGATGCTACAAGAGTGATAAATGCGCGGTAGAAAAGCGTGCGTATGCACCTGGTATGCATGGTCAGGCAAGAAAGAAGATGTCTGAGTACGGTATGCAGCTGCGTGAGAAGCAGAAAGCTAAAAGAATTTATGGAATTTTGGAAACACAGTTTCATAATTACTTTGTGACCGCAAGCGCTCAAAAGGGTATTGCCGGTGACAACCTGTTAAAGCTGCTGGAGCGTCGCTTAGATAATGTGGTTTATCGTGCAGGCTTTGGCCGTTCTCGCACAGAGGCTCGTCAGGTCATTCGTCATAATCATATTCAGGTAAATGGTAAGAAAGTGAACATTCCTTCTTATCAGGTAAAACCCGGTGATGTGATTACTTTGAAGGAAGGCTCTGTTTCTATGCAGCGCTTCAAAGACATTTTTGATACGACTGCCGGTCGTGTAATTCCTGAATGGATCGCAGTGGATCAGGAAAATGCCAAGATTAACGTGCAGGCAATCCCGACCCGTGAGCAGATTGAAATTCCGGTAAATGAAACGCTGATCGTCGAGTTGTATTCTAAATAATAAAGAGCTCTAGAGAGTGAAGGAGGTTCCCTGTGTTAGAATTTGAGAAGCCACGTATTGACGTGATGGATATCAGTGAAGACGGTACCTATGGCAAGTTTGTTGTCGAGCCTTTAGAGAGAGGCTATGGTACGACACTCGGAAATTCTCTCCGCAGAATTATGTTGTCATCGCTTCCAGGCGCAGCGATTTCCACAATCAAAATCGATGGTGTGCTCCATGAATTCTCAGTGATTCCTGGTGTGAAGGAAGATGTTTCTGAGATCATTCTGAATTTAAAAAATGTAGCGGTAAAGGCACATACAGAAAGCAATGAGCCTAAGACAGCCTACATTGAATATGAGGGTGAAGGAGTCATCAGAGCTAGGGATATTAAGATGGATCAGGACTATGAGATCATTAATCCTGATCAGGTGATTGCAACGCTGAGCGGCGGTCCGCAGTCGAAGCTGTTTATGGAACTGACCATCACAAAGGGCAGAGGCTATGTGGGCGCTGATAAGAATAAGGATGACAATCAGCCAATTGGCGTAATCGCGATTGATTCTTTATACACTCCCGTAGAGCGTGTAAATTTCATCGTTGAGAATACTCGTGTAGGTCAAATTACCGATTATGATAAATTGACGATGGAGATTTGGACCAACGGAACGATTAAGCCGGATGAAGCGGTTAGCCTGGCAGCAAAGGTTTTGAACGACCATCTGGCTCTGTTCATCGACCTTTCCGACAGCGCTAAAAATGCGGAAATTATGGTTGAAAAGGAAGAAGATCAGAAAGAGAAAGTCTTAACGATGACAATCGAAGAGATGGATCTGTCTGTTCGTTCTTATAACTGCTTGAAGAGAGCGGGTATTGATACTATTGAAGATCTGACCAACAAAACGGAAGATGAAATGATGAAAGTCCGTAATCTGGGACGCAAGTCCTTAGATGAGGTATTGAGCAAATTGCATGAGGTTGGGCTTTCCCTGAAGCCTCATGAAGAATAATGCTCAGCTTTTAGCAGAAATGCTGAAAGCAGTAGTATCTTATTTCTTTAGCCGGAGATAAGATCACGGTTTTGAGCTGCATTTGGTAGCCGTAAAGACCGGGGGCTCCGTCAAATTTGAGGAAGGCGGCGCCTTGTTGATCATAGGAGGATATTATAATGGCTGGATACAGAAAGCTTGGAAGAACCTCTTCTCAGCGAAAAGCACTGCTGCGCAATCAGGTGACGAACCTGTTATACCATGGCAGAATTACCACTACTGTTACTAAGGCAAAGGAAATTCGCCGCGAGGCAGAAAAGCTGATTACCTTAGCAATTCGTGAAAAGGATCATTATGAGACCGTTGAAGTAAATGTACGCGTTCCTAAGAAGGACAAAGATGGAAGAAGAGTAAAAGAAGTCGTAGACGGTAAGAAAGTGACCGTATATGAAGAGATCAAGAAAACGATCAAAAAGGATAGTCCTTCTCGTCTGCATGCAAGACGTCAGATGCTAAAAGTTTTTAACCCTGTTACCGAGGTACCGGCTGACGGTGTTAAAAAGAGAAGTTTGAGTAAGAAAGTTGACATGGTTGCTAAAATGTTTGATGAAGTAGCGCCTAAGTATGAAAATCGCAAAGGCGGGTATACCCGTATCATCAAAGTAGGTCCGAGAAAGGGCGACGGAGCTGAAGTAGCAATCATCGAATTAGTATAAAATGAAAAAGCAGGTCGGACTTCGGTCCTGCCTGCTTTTCTTCATCATGGAGGATGCAATGGAAGAAATGCTTCGCAGCGACAAGCTGGAATTTGCTTATGCGGCAGAGGAAGAGGAGAATGCGCAGCCCCCGGCGTTTGCTCTGCGCGGTGTGGACATGACGGTGAGACCGGGAGAATTTGTTGTGATCTTAGGACACAACGGTTCCGGCAAATCAACCTTTGCCCGTCATATCAATGCGCTGCTGCAGCCATCGGCAGGAACGCTTTGGGTTGAAGGTATGGATACAAAGCAAGAGGATAAGATATGGCTCATCCGGCAAAAGGCAGGGATGATTTTCCAAAACCCGGATAATCAGATGGTAGCATCCATTGTGGAAGAGGATGTGGCGTTTGGCCCTGAGAATTTGGGGATGCAGCCGGAAAAAATCCGCATGAACGTGAAGGAAGCATTAGAGGCCGTTGGCATGCTTTCACATCGAAAAAGCGTACCGACTCGCCTCTCAGGAGGACAGAAACAGAGAATTGCCATTGCCGGCGTGCTTGCCATGCGCCCAGAGTGTATTGTGCTCGATGAACCAACGGCTATGCTTGACCCTAAGGGGCGGCAGGAAGTCATGGAGACGCTTTGGAAATTAAATAAAGAAGAGAAGATTACAGTGATTCATATTACGCATTATATGGAAGAAGCCGTGCAGGCTGATCGGGTGATTGTGATGGATCACGGAAAAATTGTATTGGAAGGGACTCCCAAAGAGGTTTTTTCGCAGGTAGAGGAGCTTAAAAAATATGGCCTTGATGTGCCGCCCATGACAGAACTGGCATATCGGCTGCGTAAAGATGGATTGTCATTGCCGCAGGATATTTTGACGACGAAAGAAATGGTGGATGCTTTATGTCAATTGAAGTAAAGGACCTAACATATATCTATGAGCCAGGGACGCCGAATGAAAAGACGGCGCTGAAAAATGTAAATCTTACGATCCACGAAGGAGAATTTATCGGCATTATCGGGCATACCGGTTCGGGAAAATCCACACTGATCCAGCATTTGAACGGCCTGATTCAACCATCAAATGGCACGGTGCTCTGTGACGGTGAGGACATTTTCGCACCGCCGGCAATAGAAGAGGGTAAGGGATCGAAGAAAAAAGAAAGAGCCCGCAGGGCGGAAAAGTTAAAACGGATCCGGCAGAAGGTTGGATTGGTTTTTCAATATCCAGAGCATCAATTATTTGAGATGACAGTAGAGAAGGACATCGCCTTTGGTCCTAATAATATGGGACTCTCCGCAGAAGAGGTGAGTCTGAGAGTGGATGAGGCTATGCGCATGGTGGGGCTTAGCGAAGACTACAAACAAAAATCCCCGTTTGAGCTGTCCGGGGGACAAAAACGAAGAGTTGCCATTGCTGGTGTGCTTGCTATGAAGCCCGAATATTTAATCTTGGATGAACCGACTGCCGGATTGGATCCCAGGGGACGAGATGAGATTCTGGCACAGATCGAGTGGCTGCAGAAGGAGCAAAAGACAGCCGTGATTCTAGTCTCCCATAGTATGGAGGATGTAGCGAAACATGTGGACCGCATTATCGCCATGGGCGGCGGACAGGTGCGTTTTGACGGTACGCCGGCAGAGGTGTTTGCCCATGGAGACGAATTAAGAGAAATTGGGTTAGATATCCCACAGGTCACGCAGCTGGGCAATTTGCTGCGCGAAAATGGGTTTGAGCTTCCGGAAACCATTTTGAATATGGATCAGATGGAGGCATATCTGCTAAAAGTATTCAAGAGGTGATGCAATGCTGCGAGATATAACAATAGGACAATATTATGATGTGGATTCCGCAGTGCATCGGCTGGATCCGCGCACAAAGATTGTGGCAACCATGCTCTATATTATCGGTCTTTTCTGCATAAAGAATATGCTTGGCTTTGCAGTCGCCGCACTGGGGCTTTGGGGCGCGGTTAAGCTGACCAAAATCCCGTTTCGCTTCATTCTGCGGGGCCTAAAGACCATTATGATGCTTCTTTTATTTACCGTTGTTTTGAATATTTTTCTTGTGAAGGGAGATCCGATCTGGCAATGGGGCATCCTTTCTATCACGAAGCAAGGGCTTTATACAGCTGCTTTCATGGCGCTGCGTCTGATCCTGCTGATTATCGGCTGCTCTATGATGACGCTGACAACAACGCCTATCGAGCTCACAGACGGCTTAGAGCGCCTTCTGAGGCCTCTAAAAAGGATTAAAGTGCCAGTGCATGACATTGCTATGATGATGAGCATTGCGCTGCGTTTCATTCCTATATTATTAGAAGAGACCGATAAAATTATGAAGGCACAGACAGCCAGAGGCGCCGATTTTGAATCCGGCAGCCTGATCGTCAGGGCTAAGAGCCTGATCCCCGTACTAGTGCCGCTCTTCATTTCTGCTTTCCGCAGAGCGGACGAATTGGCGACGGCCATGGAGGCGCGCTGCTACCGGGGCGACGAGGGACGGACGAGGATGAAGGAACTCAAGTACGCCAAAGCCGACTACGCGGCCAAGGGGATCCTCATCGTATTCTTAGGTATTTTAATTTTTTCACGGTATCTGCCCAGCATCACCTCTGTGATCAGCAGGATCGTAGGATGAAAGAGGAAGCAATGAGAAAAGTAGCGTTAGAGCTTGGCTATGACGGATCCCGGTATGTGGGCTGGCAGAGGCAGGAAAATGGGATGAGCATCCAGCAGGCCATTGAAGATGCCATAGAGAAGCTTTTTCATGAAAAAGTGCATGTTATGGGATCGGGACGTACCGATGCCGGTGTGCATGCCAGGGGACAGGTAGCGGCTGTGGAGCTGCAGCATACGATTCCTGCAGAGCAACTGATGCGCGCGCTCAACGCTAATCTGCCTTCGGATATTCGCATCTATCGCGCCTGGGAGGCTGCTGCCGATTTTCATCCGCGGTTTCAGGCAAAACGCAAGACCTATGCCTATCGGTTTATACAGGCAGAGGTGATGCCGCCAGAATACAGGCGGTATTATACATTAATCAGAGGACCTTTAGACAGCCAAAAAATAAAGCAGGCCCTTCGGAGCCTGGAGGGAGAGCATGATTTTGCTGCTTTTCGTTCAGCCGGCGGCATGAATCTCTCTACAGTGCGCCGGATAGATAAAGCTGTGCTTTTAGCCAATGGCGAAGGACAGCGGATAGAAATAACGGGAAACGGTTTTTTGTATAATATGGTCCGCATTATTGCAGGGACGATGTTTGAGATTGGCAGAGGAAAACTGGAACCAGAGGTCGTAGAGCAGGCGCTGCGAAGCAAGCAGCGGGAAATTCTGGGTCCAACTGCTCCGCCGCAGGGATTGATGCTGATGCGAGTGGAATATGAGTAGAAGAGATTTTATATTTCTCACTAATGGATATCTTTTTTTGTGTATTTCAGATAAGCAATCATGATTCCACCAAGTCCTATGACTGCACCGATGGTAATCATTATACCGTCCAAGCTACCATTTGAAATAATATTGGCACCCTCGCAATATCCAAATGGTGTTATATATTTCAAGAAATCAACGACATCAGCAATGTTTGCAATTAGATTCAAAAAATACATTATTGCAGCAATGCCAAGTCCTACACTTGCACTGCCTTTGCGGAGGAATGCCGAGATAGCGAAGCAGATACCCGCAAGTTCAGTTTGTAGGAGATAATAAGCGAGATGGAGCAGACTGATTTCCCTCCAAGGAATTGCTTCACCGATAATGGCTATGGAGCCGATAGCAATAGTATAGATAATGATATTCATAGATGTGATTTGAATGAATGTGGCAATCAGCTTTTCTGTAATAATTCTTTTGCGGCTGACAGGATGAGTCAGCAGAAATTCGGCTGTTTTGTTCTTTTCTTCTTTGCTGAGAATACCGACGGCACAAAGAGATGCGTAAAATGCACCGCCAAGACCTAAAATATTGTCGCATTCAACAGTGTAAAATCCAATGAACGTTCCAAAGTTCAATTGATCCATACCGAATGCTTTGGTAAAAGAACCCATAGAGGCGAACATGTCAGTAATACTGTTCATCTGCCCCCTCATTTCTGGAAACAGAAAAATGCAGATTGCAAAAAGAAAGCCAATGGAAGCCGTCCATATTATAAAGGAAGTTTTGCCTTGCTTTAATTCATGTTTTACAAGTGTCATACTATTTTACCGTCGCTTTCATAATACTGTAAGAATACATCGTCAAGATCCGGCTCTGTAACCGTAAGGTCATCAATCTGACCTAAAGACAGAGTATGCAGTAAGGTGCCCATATCTCCACTGTAAAGAAAACTGACAGAGCCTTTCATTTCTTTTCTATCACGAATACCGCTTAGATGCTCAAGATCTACAATGCCGTGAACGGTAATGCGTTTTGTACTTGTTTGTGAGAGAATATCTACTCGGTTGCATGCTATTATTCTGCCGTCACGGATAATCGCCGCATGGGTACAGTTATGCTGAATTTCTGAGAGAATATGGCTGGATAAGAAAATTGTTGCACCTGCCTTATTTCTTTCTCGCAGAATGTCAAAAAACTCTTTCTGCATTAGCGGATCTAATCCACTGGTTGGCTCATCTAGAACAAGCAGCTTTGGCCGGTGTTGTAAAGCACAGACAATAGCTACTTTCTTTCTGTTACCCAAAGACAGATCATCAATTTTTCGGGTCGTATCAAGTTGTAAACGTTCACAAAGCAGTTTGGATTCATCAGTGCAATCTTTTTTCCTCAGATCGGCGGACAGCTTCAGGATATCTTTTACTTTCATTCCTTGGTAAAATAATGCCTCCGAGGGAAGGTAACCGATATCCTGCAAAATGGCTTTCTTTTCTTTTGTGATGTTTTTTCCCAATATCATTGCGCAGCCTGAGGTGGGGAGAATTAGTCCGAGAAGTGCCCGGATTGTCGTGGACTTTCCCGCACCATTTGGGCCGATGAAGCCAAAGAATTCGCCTTGTGTTACTGTCAGGTCAAGGTCAATGATACCTTTTATTTTACCATAGTATTTTGTGAGCTTTGTTGTTTTAATAATTTCCATATTCCATCACTCTTTCCGAAGATAGATACTCTTCCAAAAATTCATCAACTTTGAAAAGCCCCTTTCCATTTGTTCTATATTCACATTGCCACACTGAATCATCTCCCAAATATACCCTTCGGAAGCTAAATACATTTCACGGTACATCATCGGAATATCCAATCCGGGAATAAACTGCTCTGGATCCATATTCAGCCGTGTTTTATCCGCCTTCAGATTAAAGTATCTGTGGTAGCTTTCCTGCACAGCAGCGGAAATATCTGCATCCTTTTCATAAAAGGCTTTGATGGTGAAGTTGGCCATATCGGGATAGAGATGAATCATTTCCAGCTTAGCTCGCATTCCTTTTTCCATGCTTGCGAACAGGTGCTTTTGTTCGTAACAGCCATATTTTGTCAGATAGTCGATGGTGGTCTTTGCACATTTGTCCCATAAAAACATATACAGCTCTTTTTTGTTGTGAAAGTAATGAAAGAGCAAGGATTTGCTGATTCCGGCAGCATCTGCAATTTCACTCATAGGACTGTTTTTATAAGAGTTTTGAGAAAATATCCGATATCCTGCGTTTATGATAGCCTGCTGCTTTTCTGCGGGCAATGAAAAGAACTTTTCGTTCATAGCATAACCTCCGTTAACCGAATCGATCAATTTTATTTTAATTCTATTGACCGATTTTGAGAAGCCCCTTTCAGAAAATTTTGCTGGTAACTGAGGAAATATGAATTCTGCAGTTCTGCATTTTCATTTGGCGAATTTTTCCAGGTCTCTTTTTATTTTGCAAAAACCGCGCTTTAGGCTAGAAATTTACAGATAGATGAGATATAATAGCCGTATATAATTCACAAAATGAATAGTTTTATGGAAGTGTGAAAATTGAGAGAGGAAAAATGATGAAAAGTAAATTTCGAAAGGCGCCGGGCCTGCTGTATGATTGGATATCGATGTTTACGCTGAAGCTGAATGAAAGAGAGAAGTGGGTGCAGTATGTGGTCAGAGCGGGGAACGAAGCGGAGGATCTGGCATATATTTCATATTGGCTGCAGCGCTTTCCTGAGCCGGATGAAATATTGAAGCTCTTCTTTTATTTGCCTGACCGAATGACGCAGAGCTGCTTAATGCAGGTTTTTAGTGCCGCTATGCGGCAAACAGAGGGACGCATGGAGGCAGCGCAGCTATGGGAAACCATAGGCGACGTTTCAAAGATGAAGGAAGCGGTGGCACAATATTATTTGAAATACTCGGTGCAGGGTTTGAAGCTGGAGGAAATAGGAGAGATCATTCGCCATAGTAAGCTGGCAGGAGAGATTCAGTTTTTGTTACTGGAGTTTTTCTTAAATCCGTCCATTTTTGTTGCAAGTCTTCAAAGATGGGGGAAGGAATACTATGAAGAAATGGAAAGCGTGTACCGGGAAGCGGCCAATAGTATATTAAAGTGGCAGGAAAGCGTTGGCGAGGAGGAGCTGCGGGCATGCTTCTTTTATATGCATAATGAAAAGAAGCGCGCCCATCAAAAGCTGCTGGCAGGTCTTGACAGGCTTGTATATTCTGTGACGGTGATTATGAAGAATACGCTGCTGATCGATATAGGATCCAGGCAGGGAGCGGCCGGCTGGGCCCTATTGGGCACGCAATATGATCAAATGATTAAACGGCACAAAGAAAACAAGCTGATCATGGATCAGCTTGGCAACGCGGCAGGAGATCGAAATCGGACTGCCATTATTGAATATATTGTAGCCGAAGGGGAAAAGACCAGCGCTGATATTGCTAAAAAGCTGGGGATGGCGCCCAATACGGCTGCCTATCATCTGGAGGTTATGAGAAAAGCGAGGCTCTTAAACAGTCATAACAAAGGAAAGAGCACCTATTTCTGGATTAACCCCGATGCCTGCCTGATGGCTGCCAATGTATTTCAGCGCTGGGCCAGAGGAAAAGCAGAGGATTAAGGCAGGCTTTTCTCTAATTTTTGGATCATTTCATCGACGTGGCTTTCTGTGATGATGAGCGGAGGAACAAGGCGGAGCACATTGCCTCCGGCAGAAATGACAATGAGGCCATTTTCCAAAGCTTTTTTACATATGTCGCCAACAGGAAACGCAGGATCTACGACAAGGCCCTGCATGAGCCCCATGCCGCGCCGGCCGGTTAGGCAGCTATGCCGGGAAACCAGCTGGTCAAGCTGAGATTCCAGATAGGGCGTGAGCGCTTGTACATGCTCGAAGATCCGATCCTGCTCAAAAATAGAGAGAACCTTGGACACGGCAGCGCACGCGAATGGGTTGCCACCATAGGTGGTGCCGTGATCGCCTGGTGCGAGAGAGGCCTTTGAAAGCTTTTCATTCAGCAGGAAGGCACCAACCGGGATGCCGCCTCCGAGCGCCTTGGCGCAGGTGATGATATCAGGCTGAATCCCATAAACCTCATAAGCGAAGGCATGGCCGGTGCGGCCTAGTCCGCACTGAATTTCATCGAGGATGAGCACGAGGTCGTGTTCATCGCACAGTGCGCGCAGCCCCTGCAGGAAGGAGGGATCTGCGGGATAGATGCCGCCTTCACCCTGAATGGTCTCGACGATGATGGCGCAGGTGCGGTCATTAATCTGCGCTTTAACACTGTCGAGGTCATTGAACAGGGCAAATTTGACGCCGGCCATCAATGGCTCAAAGGGCTCGCGGTAATGATCGGTGCCTGTTACGGAGAGCGCGCCGATGCTGCGGCCATGGAAGGAATGCTGCATGGCAATGATCTCATGGCCTGCATGTCCTGTTTTTTGATAAGCGTATTTTTTGGCAGCCTTTAGCGCCCCCTCAATGGCCTCGGTGCCGCTGTTGGTGAAGAAAACGCGGTGCATATGGCTCAGCGCCAGCAGCTTTGTGCCAGCGTCAATGGAGGGCTGATGATAGTAGAGATTGGACGTGTGAAGCAGCTTGTCAATCTGCGCCTTCAGCGCTTCGTCATAGCCGGGATAGTGATAGCCAAGCGCGCACACGGCAATGCCGGCGGCAAAATCGAGATAGGCCTTGCCGTCCGTATCATACAGATAGCAGCCCTGGCCGTGGTCTAATACAATAGGGAAGCGCGTGTAGGTATGGAGCAGTGTGTGTTCTGCCTCGTTGATTTGCTGAAGCTGTGTCATGAGTCAAGCTCCTTTCGTAAAATGGCAGTGCCGATGCCCTTGTTGGTGAAAATTTCTAAGAGCAGGCTGTGAGGAATGCGGCCATCTAAAATATGGACGCGGTTTACGCCGTTTTCAATGGCAGCGATGCAGTTGTGCAGCTTGGGGATCATGCCGCCGCCGACAAAACCGTCTTCGATCAGCCGAGCTGCCTCTGAAACGCAGAGCTCGGAGATCAGCGTAGAGGGATCGTCCTTATCACGGTAGACGCCCTCAATATCAGTTAAAAAGGTAAGCTTTTCAGCGTGGACGGCTTCTGCCACGGCACAGGCAGCATCATCGGCATTGATGTTGTAGGTCTGAAAATTCTCATCGAGTCCGATGGGGCAAACGATGGGCAGGCAGTCATCAGCCAGCAGATCCAAAAGCAGCTTAGGATTGACATGGGTAATCTCGCCAACATAGCCGATATTCTGGCCGGCAGACAGCTTTTTCTGAACAGTGAGCAGGCCGCCGTCCTTGCCGCTGATGCCGACCGCATGAACGCCCAGCGCCTGTACAAGGGTGACGAGCTCTTTGTTGACTTTACCCAGCACCATCTCGGCAATTTCCATGGTCTCTGCATCGGTTACGCGCAGACCATTGACAAACTGCGGCTCTTTTCCCACCTTAGAGACCCAGCGGCTGATTTCCTTGCCGCCGCCATGGACAATGATGGGCTTAAAGCCGGTAAGTTTAAGCAAAACAACGTCTTGAATGACGTTCTTTTTTAATTCAGGATCCACCATGGCGCTGCCGCCATATTTCACAACCACGATCTTGCGGTTGAAGCGCTGGATATAAGGCAGGGCTTCAATGAGCACCTGAGCCTTATCCAGATATTCTTGATTGATCATTGTATTTTTCCTTTCTGTTTTGGTATTGCCTTTAAGGATTAAGAGCGGTAGTCGGCGTTGATTTTTACATAATCATAGGTTAAGTCGCAGCCCCAGGCTGTAGCGCAGGCAGAGCCCATTTTAATATCGGCGATGGCAGTGACAGCCGGCTGCGAGAGGATCCGGGTGGCCTCTTCTTCGCTGTAATCCAGTGCCACGCCGTCTTTTACCAGCTGGATTTGCCCGGCAGCGCTTTCAAAGAAAAGATCAACCTGCTGCGGATCAAAGGAGGCGCCGGAATACCCCATTGCGCAGAGGATGCGTCCCCAATTGGCATCATGTCCGTAAATCGCCGCCTTCGTGAGATTGGAAGTGATCACAGCCTTGCTCAGAAGCTTAGCCTGCTCCTTGCTCTCAGCGCCGATAACCTTTACTTCAAACAAGGCCGTAGCGCCCTCGCCGTCGCCGGCCATCTGCTTGGCCAGTGTTTCATTTACAAAATGCAGCGCCTCACAAAACAGCAGGTAATCTGCATTTTTTTCGCAGATCTGCGGATTGCCGGCCAGGCCATTGGCCAGCAGCAAACAGGTATCATTGGTGGAGGTATCGCCGTCAACGGAAATCATATTGTAGGTATCCTCCACATCATTTTGCAGCGCCTCCAGCAGCAGTGCCTGCGAGATCGCCGCGTCGGTAGTGATAAAGCTCAGCATCGTGCACATATTCGGATGAATCATGCCCGATCCCTTGCACATCCCGCCGATCGTAACCGTATGGCCGCTCAGCGTAAGCTGCACAGCGACCTCCTTTTCATGCGTATCGGTCGTCATAATCGCCAGTGCTGCCTGATGGCCGCTAGCGAGATCCTCAGAAAGCTGCGGTGCCATAGCCTGAATGCCACTGGCAATACGATCCATCGGCAGCTGCTTGCCGATCACCCCAGTGGAGGCCACCAGCACCTGATGCATGTCGATGCCCAGCTGCACGCCAGCAGCTTCCGCCGTGAGGCGGCAGTACTCCATGCCCTCCGAGCCGGTGCATGCATTGGCAATACCGGCATTGATCACCACAGCCTGCGCCGTGCCCTGCTGCACAATCTGCTGATCCCACAGCACAGGAGCCGCCTTGACAAGATTGCGCGTAAACGTGCCCGCTGCATGACAGGGCGCCTGACTATAGATCATGGCCATATCCTGCCGGTTCTGATATTTGATGCCGGCCGCTGTACTGGCGGCCGAAAAGCCCTGTGCGGCCGTAACGCCGCCCTGTATCTGTTTCATGTTATTTCTCCATTCATAAGTAGTATATAGCGCCGCTAAGCGGCAAAAGGATGGTTGCTTTGCCTTAGGGTCACGGAACAAAGTCGGTGTGGTTTTGCGGATTCAGATTGCATTCATAATAATTCACGTCGTCGCGCTGCTGCCAGCCCAGCCCCTGCCAGAAGCGGTTGCCTACGGCATTATTTTGGAAGGCAATGAGATTGACCTTATTGATTCCCTCTTTTTTCAGAGCCTCGAGGCAGGCCTGCACCATCTGCTGACCGATGCCCTGCTTACGGTACGCTTCGTGAACGCATACATGATAGAGACAGGCTCTGCGCCCGTCGTGGCCGCAGAGGATGGCGCCTATGATCTTATGGTCCTGCACGGCCACCATGCTGGTGGTAGGGTTGCGGCGGATAAAGGCCTCTATGCCTTCTTTGGAATCATCTAAGGTGCGGATGCCAAAGCCGTGGATCGAAAGCCAAAGGGCGTGTACCTCTTCATAATCGGCCATGGTCATGATGCGGATGGTCAGTTTGTGTTGATTTGCTATGCTCATGATGCACCTCAAGGCTTACGGGAACATGGGGACGGCAGTCAGGCCCTCAGTTTCCTCTAAGCCAAACAGTAGGTTCATATTTTGAACGGCTTGTCCGGCAGCGCCTTTGATGAGATTGTCCATAGCGCCCATCATGATAATCCGGTTAGTACGAGGATCGATTTTGAAATTGACATCTACAAAATTGCTGCCCTCTACCCAGCGGGTCTGTGGGCAGGCATCCTTCGGCAGTACCCGTACAAAAAACTCATGATCGTAGGCCTGATCATAGACGGCCTTTACCTCTTCATAGCTGACGGTCTTGGTTAGCGTAGCATAGGCCGTGACAAGAATGCCGCGGTTCATAGGGACAAGATGGGGCGTAAAGCTGAGGGTCAGCGGCATGCCAGCGGCAAGGCTGAGCTGATCCTCTATTTCCGGCGTATGCCGGTGGGTTGCTACGCCGTAGGCCTTGATATTTTCGTTGACCTCGCAGAATAGGTTATCCAGTTTGGCGGAGCGGCCGGCGCCGGAGGTGCCGGATTTGGCATCGATGATGATGCTCTGAGGATCGATGAGGCCGGCCTTTAACAAGGGGTAGATCGAGAGGATGGAGCAGGTAGGATAACAGCCGGGATTGGCGATGAGCCGTGCATTTTGGATGGCAGCCCGGTTGAGTTCGCACAGACCATAGACGGCTTCAGGGACAAATTGAGGCGCTCCATGGGTAAGGCCGTACCATTTTTCATATTTTGCCACATCCTGAATACGGAAATCGGCGCTTAGATCAATGATTTTGACTTTGGAAAGCAGCGCTTCGCTTACCAGGGAGGAGCAGAGCCCCTGAGGAGTGGCCGTGAAAATGACATCAACCGCATCGGCCATTTTCTCTATATTGTCATCCAGACAGGCGGCGTCTACCAGCTGAAAAAAGTTTTGATAGACCTTGGCGTAGGGCTCATCGACATAGCTGTGAGACCCATACCAGACAATCTCTGCATCTTTATGCTGCAGCAACAATCGTACAATTTCAGAACCGGCATAGCCAGTTGCACCAATAATGCCTACTTTTATCATAATTGAAGAAATCTCCTTTGAAATGTGATTGCATTATTATACATCTAAAATGAATATTATGCAATAGTAAAGATGGTAAAATGTGTGGTTTACAAAAGGAAATAATTGAGGTAAAATAAACAGATCATACTGCCGTTTGAAAGAAATGGATCAAGCGCAGTCACGAATAAGGAGTAGTATATGGCAAAAGTTGCGATCATAACAGACAGCAATAGCGGAATTACACAAAAAGAGAGCAGAGAGCTGGGGATCGAAGTCGTGCCCATGCCCTTTTATATAGACGGTAAGCTGTATTTTGAGGATATCTCGCTGACGCAGGAAGAATTTTATCAGCGTTTAGAGCAGGAAGCGGAGATTTCCACCTCACAGCCGGCGCCGGGGGATGTGATAGATCTTTGGAAAAAGGTACTGAAAAATTATGATCAGATTATACATATCCCGATGTCAAGCGGTCTTAGCAGCGCCTGTGAGACGGCGCATATGCTGGCGGAGGATTTTGACGGCCGGGTGCAGGTGGTAAACAATCAGCGCATCTCGGTTACGCAGAGACAGTCGGTGCTGGATGCGATTACGCTGGCAGCGATGGGGGCTGATGCGCTGACAATTAAGCAAAGGCTTGAAGAAACTAAGTTTGATTCCAGTATTTATATTACAGTGGAGACGCTGAAATATCTGAAAAAGGGCGGACGGATTACGCCGGCCGGCGCTGCGCTGGGGACGATTTTAAATATCAAGCCGGTGCTGCAGATTCAGGGCGGCAAGCTGGACGCGTATGCGAAAACGCGCGGGATGAAGGCGGCGCGCAAGGTCATGATTGAGGCGATGAAAAAGGATATGGAAGCCCGCTTTGCGCAGATGTATCAAAAGGGCGAGATGAGACTGCAGATTGCCTATAGCGGAGCCGATGATGCTGCGGCGCAGGACTGGAAGAGGGAGTTGTCGGCAGCTTTTCCGGGACATCATTTTGATATGTCGCCGCTGTCGCTGAGCGTTGCCTGTCATATCGGGGCCGGGGCACTGGCTGTGGCCTGTGCCAGAAAGCTTTCCGGCTGATGAGCGCAAAGGCTGATATGAAAATAGAAGCAATTGCAGCAGAGGGAGATATTCAGATTCGAAAGATGCAGGGCAGTGCTGCCGACTTTACCTTGTTTTTAAAATGGATGACCGATCCGGAAACGATGCGGTACTGGGATGGCATGCATACGCACTACACCTATGAGAAGGTAGCAAAGAAATATCAGGAGCATCTTGATGAGCATGTGACGCAGTGCATGATAGTCTACCGGCAGCGGGAGATCGGATATTGTCAGTTTTATACCCTGACTCCTGCAGAGTATGAGATTTCGGAGGAGGATTTTTTTCGCTTTGTAGCCCCCTCTGAGAAAGTATATGGGATCGATATTTTTTTAGGAGAGACGGCATATCGTGATCGAGGGATAGGAACTAAAGCACTGAAGCTGCTTATGAAGGCTTTATTTAGCCGGTATCATGCGGATGTGCTCATGATAGATCCTAAAACGCATAATCACAGAGCGATCCGCTGTTACCATAACTGTGGATTTGAGGACTATTTTGTAGCGCCTCAAAGGGAAGAGCAGGATGGTGTGCTGTATGATTCACTGATAATGGGATGCCGTATATAAAAAGGCGATGGGATAATACCCATCGCCTTTTGCTGATGTTAAATATGTTTTATTATTTAGGCTCCTGTTCATCCTTGGGGAGAATATCTTTAATATATGCTTTTACTTTTTGGTAGATTTCCTCGAAGGGTGGTTTGGTTACGTCACCTGTGAAACGGAATTTTTCATAAGAATGTCTTAAATCATCAGGTCTATAAAGAAAACCTTGAAAGCTATCTAAAGTTCTTTTGCTGTGCTGCAGAGCATTTAAAACGTTTAAGGAGTTAAATTTGAAAATCTTGGAAATATAGTACAAATCTACGACATCCTTTATTCTGCGGAATACCTTGTCAGTAGAGATTGCTGCGATTTTATCAGATACCATCTGTAACGGAGAAATCCCACAAAAACGAATTCCTTCTATTTCGTAGATTTTTGTAGGTGAAAGGGGTCTGTTTACATCAATATCCATTGTAAAAAGAACTTCAGCGGTAGAGCGTTCAATTAGTTCAAAGCCAGCGGAGCGGTTTTCTCCATACATTCTGTATAAGCGTATATCCAAATCTAAATCGATATCACTTTTTTCAATTGCCCTTTGTAAAGCGTCTACCATCTGATTAGCTGATGGCGCAGTGTCTGAGTTCCAATTAGCATCGATGTCGACAGTATGGCGCATTTCATCATCATAACCGGCTTCAAGTAAGCAGGCCCTTAAAACCATTGAGCCTTTGAAGCTAATGGGAATATTACTGTCGTATATAGCTTTCATAACCATATACATTATTTTTTCTTCTGCTGATATATTCAAAGCAATTACCTCAACTTGTGTAATACTCTATTGCATCACTTGCCAATTTTTCAAATCTATCCTGATGCTCAGGAGCAATGAAAATACCATCAAAGTTGTCTCCATTGGCATAATAGTATCTGCTAATCGCTTCAGTAATACCTTGCATATCTAAGATAGATTCATTGGCAAAAGCATCATATATTGTCCTGTTAAAATCAGTATACAGTAATCCATTTTTGCTTTTTATATAATAAGAGCTGATATGATTTCCAAGTAGAACAACACCGTTAAACCGCGTAACAGAGTCATCGCCGTAAACCCATACGATATATTCATCACTGCGACCGCCAAAGCTGCCTTGACACATAAGTGCTTCGTCTAATGCAAACACAGTGGATTCGCCAAGACATTTGTGGACGGCTTTTAACCAGGAAATGGCGCCTATATGATCACTTCGTTTTGGAAGGTCACGTTTTTGGGGATCATATTTGGGCAAGGACACAGTCTTGCGGTTAATCAAGTCCTCCTTTATACGCTGCTCCAATAGATTCATAATATATTCAGGCGGGTTGCGCATACCCGTTTCCCAATTTTGAATAGTACGAAAAGGGATATTATATCTAGCGGCAAATTCACTTTGGGTATCTCCAAGTCGTATTCTCATTTCGCGAATATTCATAGTTATCACCTCACTCATATTATACACTCAATGGGTGTATTAATCAATAGTTTCCCAAAAGCGTTATTGAGTATTCATTTTTTTAAAATAGCAGGCAATCGCTATGGAGAGGTGTAACAAGTGCTCGTAGTGTAAAAATCACCTTTCTATTATGTAAAATGACTATATAATAGAAAGGTGATTTTATGTCTAGCTGAGATTTTAACAGCTATGCCCTTAATCAAGCGCAAGCGGATGCGCTTTCATATAAGAAAGCAGTTCATCAACCGTTGTAAAGGCAAGGCCCGTGACAGTATCGGCACAGCCGTAATAGATGGCAATGCGGCCGCTGGCTGCGTCCGTCAGAGCAGCACAGGGAAAGGTAACATTCGGCACATCGCCGGTCAGCTCATACAGCTCCTGCGGGCCCAAAATGTAATACGCAGAGCGTTCCTTTACCTTCCAAGGCTCATCAATATCAAGTAGGGCGCATCCCATACGATAAACAAAGCCGTTGCAGGTATTGATTACGCCGTGATAAATCAGCAGCCAGCCCTCATCAGTTTCAATAGGAATAGGACCGGGGCCGATTTTTTTCGATTGCCATGCAGAAGCATCGCCATTCACCGTGCCCATCACATACCGATGCTTGCCCCAGTAGGTCAGATCAGGGCTGACGCTATAAAAGATATCGCCAAAAGGGGTATGGCCCGTATCGCTGGGGCGACTCAGCATAGCGTACTGGCCGTGAATTTTGCGCGGAAAAAGAACGCCGTTCCGATTATAAGGAAGAAACGCATTTTCCAGCTGATGGAAGGTCTTAAAATCCGTTGTATAGCCGATGCCGATGGTCGGGCCATGATAGCCATTGCACCAGGTGATATAATATTTGCCATCCATATAGCAAACGCGCGGATCATAGCGGTATTCACGCCTGGTAATTTCAGGATCCTCCCCTTCAAATACAATTGGCTGCGGCTCAATATTCCAATGGATGCCATCCCGGCTAAAGCCGGGGAAAATGTCCATGCTGACTGCCTTGCTGTCGCAGCGGAAAACGCCGGCAAAGCCATCTCCAAACGGTACAACAGCCGAATTAAAGATACTGTTGGAGCTAGGGATAGCGTCACGCCGGATGATGGGATTCTCTGTATAGCGCCAAACAGGCATGGAATATCCCTCTGGTTTATCCTGCCAGGGAATATTAGGTAAAGCTTGTCCAATGATATGACTCATCATAACCTCCTAGTCGTATTCTAGCGTAGCTAACTGCCTTTATTATACTATAGCGGGAAGGGGAGTACAATGTTTTGATGCAATATCTTTTTTGAAATCGAGAAAGCAGAGGGAAAGATCAAGAAATTATCAACTTCATTCTGTACTTTTTCGACAGGAACTGCTATAATGCCCTCAAAGGAGATGAAAAAGCTATGTGGAAACTAATCGTGTTGCTTCTTTTAGCTGCAGCCGCCGCGTTTGTCGGTGTATCGGAGCATAAAAGAAGGGAAAAAGCAAGGGCGCGGGCCAAGGAGCGCAGAGAAAAAAGACAAGCTTCATTAGCGGCCGCCGCCGAATCCAAAAGGAAAGCTTTTAAAAATGAACAGGACGAGGATGAGCAAGAAGACGCAGAGCTTTCATTCGATCAAACAGAGGAGAAAGCCCCTATAGAACCGGCAGCCGAAGAAAAAGAAATGCCGGCGGAGGAGAGCGAAAGCCTGCAGGAGATGGAGGAAAAGAAACCGGAAGCCGCAGCTCCCGCTAGAAAAAGAACCGGTACTATAGAAGAGTCAGCGCTGGATGTATTGATGAACGCAGACGAGGACGGGGAAAAAGAAGAAAAGCCGGTTAAAAAAATAAAGGTTTTGGCATGGGCCGTCGGTGGTGTGGCCTGTATTGCTGTTTGCGCTTTGGCGCTGGTATTTTTATTTAAATCTGGCAGCAGCAAGCCTATAGTCAGTGCCAATGGGGAAGGCACTACATCAGAAATAAGCGAAGCTGCTTCCGGCATTGTATCGAATAGCTTTGAGGATTCTGATGCAGAAGAAAGTACGCCGCCGGTTCCGGTGTTTACCCATTTAAATGAGGAGCCGCACGCCGTCGAGCAGACGCAGCCAGCGGCATGGGGCATGAACTGGGAGATTTTAAATGGAGCCTCGGAGGCACTGGAATCCTACCAAAGACCAGAGGCAATTTCATTTGCAGATCCCTCTGCTTATTTTGCATTACCGGGCATCCCTACCTTCCGGGGAAACCCATATCGGAATGACGCCAGCTATGGAACAGCGTCATTAACAGAAAAACGGTTTTCTGAAGTCGTATGGTCGCAGGGAACAGGCTCCATCCCGACAAGCGATGGGACCAGCTCCTGGACAGGTAGCGGATGGACAGGGCAGCCGCTGATTGTAGAGTGGGATGCACAGACGCGCCGTAATATGAATTTGTACGAAGATAAAAAGAATCAGGAAAGCCTGACCGAAGTCATCTATGCTACGCTGGATGGTACGATTTATTTCATGGATCTGCAGGACGGCAGCTATACACGGGATCCTCTTTATATTGGCATGACCTTTAAAGGGGCAGGGGCGCTGGATCCGAGAGGGTATCCGCTCATGTATGTAGGTTCCGGAGACTATACGGTAGAGGGTACGGCGCCGAAGATGTTTATTATCAGTTTAATTGACGGCAGTATTTTATATACCTATGGCGATTATGATCCGGCAGCGCTGCGTTCGTGGTGTGCCTTTGATTCCTCGCCGTTGGTGGATGCTCAGACCGATACGCTGATCTGGCCGGGTGAAAACGGCATTTTATACACGATTAAGCTTAATTCTGTTTATGATGCGGAGGCCGGGACTATGACGATTGCCCCGGAGCAGACGGTAAGGACGCGGTATACATCGGGGCGTTCCGGTTCCGGTTCGTATTGGCTGGGATATGAATGCAGCGTGAGCGTGATCGATCATTATGCGTACCTTTCTGAAAACGGCGGTATGTTTTATTGTATTGATCTCAATACGATGCAGCTGATTTGGGCGCAGGATACCAAGGACGATTCGAATTCAACGCCGGTAGCAGAGCTGGATGCGGCAACAGGACGCGGATATATCTATACAGCGCCGTCGCTTCATTGGACAGCTTCTGACGGGTATGGCAGCATTTCTATCTATAAGCTGGATGCTGTCACCGGTGAAGTGATCTGGAAAAATGATTATAACTGCGCAACAGTGGACGGTGTTTCCGGTGGCGTACAGGCCACGCCCGTGCTGGGAAGAAAAGGATCGGATATTGAAAATTTGATTATCTATCCGATTGCGAGAACGCCCGATGTGTGGAGCGGTGTGCTAGTGGCACTGGATAAGAATACAGGAAATGAAGCATGGCGTCTCAATATGGATTACTATGCATGGAGTTCACCGGTTGCCGTATATAATGAAGAAGGCAAAGGGTGCCTTGTACTTTTTGATTCAGAAGGCAATGGATTTTTGTTGGAAGGAACGACCGGACGCATACTGGATCAGATCAATGTAGGCTCTCTGGTGGAGGCCTCACCGGCGGTGTATGGCAATAGGCTTATTGTGGGCACCAGAGGCCAGCGGATCTGTGCAGTAGATTTGAAATAAAAGATGGAGAGTACTGAATGAGTCAGATGAAGGACAGAATGCATACAGGGGAGCTGTATCTTCCCTATGATCCCGAGATCCATGCCTTGCAGGTGGAATGTCTGGATCGCCTGTATGCATTTAATCAGACGCGGCCCACTGAAGAAGAGAAGCGAAGGACGATGCTGAAGCAAATGTTTGCCGAGATCGGCGAAAACTGCTATATCGAGCCGCCCTTTCATGCTAATTTCGGTGGTCTGCATGTGCATTTTGGAAATAGTATTTATGCTAATTTCAACCTAACGTGTGTAGATGATACGCATATCTATGTCGGCGATTATACGATGATTGGTCCTAATGTGACGATCGCAACAGCTGGACACCCCATTTTGCCGGCGCTGCGGGAAAAGGCCTACCAGTATAATGCGCCTGTCCATATCGGCAGGAATTGCTGGATCGGGGCTGGTGCGATCATTTTACCCGGGATTACGATCGGGGATGATGTTGTGATTGGAGCAGGCAGTGTTGTGACCAAAGATCTGCCCTCCGGTGTCATTGCCGTAGGAAATCCCTGCAGAATTCTGCGGGAGATCAATGATCACGATAAACAATATTATTTTAAAGACAGAAAAATTGCAGATTTGGATAACGAATAAAAAGGAAAGAGCGCCGCAGCAAATGCGGCGCTCTCTCTGAATCATAGGGCGATTTTATAGTGTACGATGACAACCATACTGGTTTTTCATATCAAAGAATAGCTGAATGAGGCTTTTATGATATGGGATGAAGGTGCCTTCCTCTAATTTCTGGCATATTTCCGCAAAGGAGGCCCATTTTACCTGTTTTACCTCCTCATACTGCAAATGGAGCTGCTCCAGCGATATTTCTTTTTCAAATAGATAGATATCGTCAAAGCCAGTATCGAAATTGATTGTTAAATGCGGACGGACATTTTGCAGATTGACCTTCAATCCGAGTTCTTCAAATAATTCCCGCTCAAGAGCCGTCTGGCTTGTATCGCCGGCTATAGCGCTTCCACCAACGGTGATATCCCACATGTTTGGCCAGCCAGCTTTAAAGGGCTGCCTCTGCTGAATGAGCATTTCTTCTTTCGCATTAAAGATGCAGGCATGCACCACTAAATGATATGTTTCGGCTTCAAAGGGATCTCCTCTGCGCATAGTCTTATTTAATTTGATCCTGTCACGGTTATATACATCCCACAGTTCCATTTTTGCCTCCTTGATGATGAAAAAACAAAAAACCGCTTATACAAGCGGTTTTTTTATGAAAACAGGGGCAACAAGAGTCGAACTCGTATCGATGGTTTTGGAGACCACTGTTCTACCATTGAACTATACCCCTAAATCAAATGCTCACCTATTTTAGCGCACTTTGCGCTGCTTGTCAAGATGTAAATCAAAATTTCTTGAAAAGGGTACAAGTTTATGATAAAATGATTTGGTGAATTTAAAGAATCAGGAGGCAGCAAATGGACATTGCAGAGGCCGTCAAACAAATTGCAGACGCAGAGATTGAAAAGCTGATTCTCAGCAATCCAAAGAATAAAAGCGTTCCTTATCAAAAAATGACGGTACGGCCGCTTCTCATTCAAAAGCAGAAAAGGTATCAGCTGGAGCGCTTTACAGAGCGACAGGCGTTTCAGGAAAATATAGAACCGGCAGCTTTAGCGCAGGTGCTCAGTCAGAGCCTGCAGGAGGAGTATTCTCAGCTTGATGGCTGGAGCCATGAGGCAAGCTACTGGATTAAGATCTCTAAAAAAGGCAAGGTGTTTTTTAAAGAAAAAAAGAAAAAGCAGCCCGGCGCTTCGCAGGAGCTGGGCCAGCAGAACCGAAAGAAGCAGTATTTGCTGGAGGCAGCGCAGGTGCCTCAGCCGCTGGTGGATCTGGGTGTGATTACAAAAGAAGGCAAAGTGGTTGCGGCAAAGTATGACAAGTATAAACAGATCAACCGTTTTATCGAAATGATCGATGAAGGGATCGGGCCGGAAGTCAAACAGATCCATATCATTGATTTTGGATGCGGCAAATCCTACTTAACATTTGTTTTATATCATTATTTGACGCAGGTGCGGCAGATAGAGGCTCAGATGGTGGGGCTGGATCTGAAGGCGGATGTAATCGAGAAATGCAATCAAATAGCAGAGCGCTACGGATATGACGGCCTGCATTTTGAGGTGGGCAATATCGAAGGGTACACCCCTCATTTTTCTGTGGATATGGTGATCAGCCTGCATGCATGCGATACAGCGACAGATTTTGCCTTATACAATGCCGTGCAGTGGAAAACCGCGCGCATTTACAGCGTGCCCTGCTGTCAGCATGAGCTGTGTCATCAGATGAGACGGCAAAGCGCAGGCAGCTTAACGGAGTATGGTCTTTTAAAAGAACGGTTTGCAGCCCTGCTGACCGATGCGCTTCGGGCCGATCTTCTGCGTGCGCAAGGGTATCAGGTTGACCTGCTGGAGTTTGTCGATATGGAGCATTCGCCTAAAAACCTGTTAATCCGCGCTGTAAAAAAGACAGAATCCCTCAGTCAAAATCAGAGCGCAAAGGAGAGAGCAGAGGCGGCCATGGCTGCGTATCAGGTCATGCCCACCCTGTACCGGCTGCTTTATGAAGAGGATATGAAGTAATGGAGCGAGTGGATATCCGTTCATTTTCCGTGCCGGAGCTATCGGCTCTGTATGCATCTCCTGCCTTTGAGCAGCGTTTTACCTATGAAGGAGAAGACTTAGGCGCGGTCTACACCTATGAATATACGACATGGAAGCTTTGGTCGCCGGCAGCGGAGAAGGTTATGCTTCAGCTGTATGCGACAGGGAGCGATGAAGAGGCCGGTGCCCGTCTGATTGGCCGATATCCGATGGAAGCGCCCAAGGCAGCCGGCGTGTGGGAGCTGCGGCTGCAAGGCGATTATCGGAATGTGTATTATACCTATGCGGTCACAACGGCAGGCAGCACTGAAGAAACGGCAGACCCCTACGCCAAGGCAGCCGGCGTCAATGGCCGGCGCAGCATGGTGGTTGATTTAAAGAAAACCAATCCTGCAGGCTGGGAGCGGGATACTTATTATTTTGCAAAGCCGTCAACCGAGGCAATCATCTGGGAGACGCATGTCAGAGACTTTTCAATTGCAGAAAATTCAGGCATGCGCTACAAAGGAAAGTTTCTGGCATTTACTGAAACAGGGACCACCGTCGCACAGGACGGCTGCCATCCGACAGGTATTGATTATCTAAAGGAGCTGGGCATTACCCATGTGCATTTAATGCCGGTATTTGACTTCGCCAGTATTGACGAAGCCAAAGAAAGCAATGAGGCCTATAACTGGGGGTATGATCCGCTTAATTATAACGTACCGGAAGGCTCCTATGCGACCAATCCTTATGACGGCAATATTCGCATTCGGGAGATGAAGGCGATGATTCTGGCCCTTCATCAAGCCGGGATCGGCGTGATCATGGACGTAGTGTATAATCATACCTATTACACCGAAGAATCCTGGTTTCACAAAACCATGCCCTATTATTACCATCGAACGATGCCGGACGGACGGTTTGGCAATGCCTCCGGATGCGGCAATGAAACAGCCTCCGAGCGCAGTATGATGCGGCAGTATATGATCACCTCCCTCAAATACTGGGCCACAGAATATCATATCGATGGCTTCCGTTTTGATTTAATGGGGATACACGATGTAGATACTATGAACGAGATCCGAAGAGAGCTGGACAGCCTTCCGCACGGCAGAAGCATTTTAATATATGGAGAGCCGTGGTCGGCACTTCCTCCCTGTCTGCCGGAGGGCTGCATAGCAGCCAATAAATGGAATGCGGCCTGCCTTGACGAGCGGATTGCTGTTTTTGATGATGAAACGCGGGACTGCATTAAAGGCAGCGCCTTCGATGTTGAGCATGTGGGGTTTGTCAATGGGGGACAAAACATGGAAAATCAGCTTGAATGGGCCATCCGTGCTCATTCAGGAGAGAGCAGGCGCCTGAAATCGCCTTCTCAGGCAGTGACCTATGTGTCCAGCCACGATAACTATACGCTGTGGGATAAAATCTCATTGACCGTGCATGGGGATCAATCCGGCTATGATATTCCGGAGCTGATCCGTCTTGCCGTCAACAAAATGGCAGCGGCCATTGTATTGACGTCTCAGGGAATTGCATTTTTTCAGTCCGGAGAGGAATTCGGCAGAACCAAATACGGCGATCATAACAGCTACTGCTCACCGGATCAGATCAATCAGCTGGACTGGCAGCGTACAATTGTATTTGCAGAGCTCCTCGACTACTACAAGGGTCTGATTCGGATCAGAAAAAGCTTTTCTGGATTTACCGACTGGCGGGCAGCGCATGTGGAGAAAATTCATTTTACCGCGCTGGAGGAGTATCTGGTGGCCTACACGCTCGAAGGCAGTCGGGAAGGAGAGCCCGAGATGGCAGTGGTTTGTTTTAATGCCGGAGGCTTTAGCCGCGAGGTAGAGCTAAAGACATGGGATGGCCGGCCGGCCTCAGCTTGCTGGCAGATCATGGCCAATGAGACAAGTGCCGGCACGGAGCCTCTGAGCATAGTGCAGGGAGACAGGCTGTCAGTGTATATCCGCGGTGTTTTGATTGCCTTTTCTGAAAAGAAAAAATGATTGATGATCAGCCAATATTAAAAGCGATGGACGGTTAAAGGTCCATCGCTTTTTCATAAGCAAGGGCAAAAGCATCGATATCCGCATAACGCCGCACTTGGATATCTGCTTTTTTGTATTCGCTCAAATATTCATTTAGCATATCATCATACGCCTTTGCCGTTTCATGCAAATCCTGTGCATTGTACGCTTTTAGGGCGTCATATCTGCTTATATCGGCTTCCTCACGGATCTCTGAGAACATAGCATTGGAGCTGATTAAGCTCATAAAGGCAAGATGACGATTCTCCGTTTTGGCGGCAGCATACATTTTATTGCGCCAATTGGAATACATCTCCTCATAGGTGCCCGTCAAGGCTTCTTTTGTTACGGGCTTTCTGGGAGGCATAAGCGATTCTTTTACACGCTGAAATACGGCCAGTGTTTCTCCCATCAGGACAGATAAATGCTTTTGCACCGAGGCAGCAGAAGGGGCGGATATGATGGCTTCTATCCGGTCACAGATCCTTTCCGGCCGGTACTGCAATTGCTTTAGCTCGTCATAGGTGCGATTTACGCCATAGTGAAAATACTGCTTGTTCAGCATAGCAAGCGCATTTTCTATATAATAAATCGTCCTGCCTGCGCCATCTAATACTTCCGTCCTTTGCTGCGAGACCATAGCTGCTGTATAAGCATGCTCCGCCTCTTTTAACAGCGTCTCGGCTTTCAGATAGTCCTCTTCCGAGAAGGGAGCTGCCAGAATGGCCCTGGCCATTTGCCGCAGGGCGTCCAAACGGTTTCTGTGTTTTTCATCTGCGCAATAAACGATTTTGGCATCCATAAGCTTAGAGATATGAGGATGCTCATACCGGGCATCGCTTTCCAGACGCTCCCAGGTAGTACAGTAGATGTCATGTCCAACCTGCAGGTCATCCTGTATAAAAGCACAGGCTAACGGGCAGTCTCTGTCATCATTGACGAGAACGAGCAGATCCAAATCTGATTTTTCATAAAAATCTCCGCGCATAAAGGAGCCATTGATCCCGATCAAGGCGAGGGCATCCGGGCACAGATGATTGGCTTTTTTTATGATGGCTTCTATCATCTTTTGATTTCTTTTTTCTAACGGCAGCATTACAAAGTCTCCTATCCTTTTTTGATGCTTTTAGTTTATCAGGAGTCAAAGACAGGGACAAGGGAAAGAATCGTTCAACAAAAAGTCACCAGCAAAATAAAGCAAAAAATTTTTACAAAAATTCCCTTTCTTTATCATATGACAGCAGGTTTCGGCAAAATCTGCGCCGTATGTTGAAGACAAAAGGAGGCGCCGCCTTTATAATAACAAAAAAAGGACCTATGAGATGAAACCAATTACGTTTTATTATGGAAAGAAACCGTCTCTTCGCGGCAGGCAGATCCTCTTTGCATGCCTGCAGGCAGATACAATCACGCAGCTGCATGCAAACTGGAAGCAAGAGGTGCTAAGCATATGCCCTAAGGATCAGGTGCTGCAGGGGGCCGCAGCGGAAAGCCCCCATTTTACCTGCTGGCTGGGCATGCATTTACGGCCAGTTTTAGATACGGATACATTGCAGCTGATGGATTATGATCTGCTTTTCATGTCCGCTATTGCAGGCGGATATGAGCGCAGAGCCCGGTATTTTTTTATGCTGGTGCTTTACAGTCTGGCTGAATACTGGAACCTTCAGCTCTATGCAAAAAATGGGATATTCTTGCAGGGAAAACTCTGTCAAACAGCGCGTCACTGCTGGACAGCAGGCTGCTCAGAGAGGGAAAGGCCTGGAGAGTCTTCACTGTGCCAGCGTGCGCTGGAAAGAGTTTTGGGCATGTCGCAGAGAGGCGGGTTTCATAGAGGGCCGGATATCCGGCAGAGCTCCTGCTTCAGGCCAGACTGCTGCGACTGGCAGATGCTGTATCAGTGGGGGGCGAGGCTGCCGCAGGAGGAGCCGTGGATTCGTCAGGTGGAGAGGATTGGCCAGAAACAGAAATGTGAATCCGCAAGAAGCATAGCATGGATATGCATATTGGTGATGTTTTTTCGCGAAGAGGGCATAGCTGAATGGGTAAGAGAGGGAAAGAAAAAGGCTGTGTTTGAAATTCAAAAACCCGGCATAAGATGGCGCTTTGAGGTTGAAAGAGTGATTGACGGAGAAAAAAAAGCGTGCTATAGTAACAAAAGGTTAGCAGAAAGGAAGCGAAGAGATGATTGCAAAAAAAATGAAAGATTTGGTGCTGAATGGGTCAACGATTCGGGCGATGTTTGAAGAAGGAAAAAAGATGGCCGAGCAGTATGGAAAGGAAAATGTCTATGATTTTTCGCTTGGCAACCCCAATACGCCGCCGCCAGAATCCGTCAAAAAAGCAGCTCTTGCTATTTTGCAGGAAGAAGAGCCAATTCGTCTGCATGGCTATATGAGCAATGCAGGCTATGAGGATGTGCGGGACCGTTTGGCCGAGAGTCTCAATCGGCGGCATCAGATGCAGTATACAAGGGATAATTTAGTTTTAACGGTAGGAGCCGCCGGTGCGCTGAATGTTGCCCTTAAAACCATCATAGAGCCGGAGGATGAGGTGGTTTTGCTGGCGCCGTTTTTTGGAGAGTATATTCATTATGTGCAGAATTTTCAGGGAGTTCCCGTTATTGTTCCGCCGGATATCCCTAATTTTTCAATCAATTTTGAGGCTCTAGAGGCTAAGCTAAGTCAGAAGACAAAGGCGCTGATTCTCAATACCCCCAACAACCCGACAGGTGTGATTTATTCAGAAAAAGAGATTCAGCAGCTGGCTGAGCTGCTGAGAAAAAAACAAAAAGAATACGGCCATGCCATTTATCTGATTTCCGATGAACCATACCGGGAAATCGTGTTTGGCGGTCAGACCGTACCCTATTTGCCAAAGTTTTATGAAAATACATTTGTGGGATATTCGTATAGTAAGTCGCTTTCTTTGCCGGGAGAAAGAATCGGTTATCTGGTGATTCATCAGGAGATGGAAGAGGCGGAGGAAACGATGCAGGCCGCATCGGTTGCCAATCGGATTCTGGGCTTTGTGAATGCCCCCTCTTTGATGCAGCGCGTGATTGGTATGTGCGCAGAAGAGGTTTCGGATATGACCGTATATCAGGAAAATAAAGAGATTTTATATCGGGAGCTGACAGCCATGGGATTTGAGATGAGCGAGCCGCAGGGCGCCTTTTATATGTTTCCCAAATCTCCGATTGCGGATGAAAAGGTTTTTTGTCAGGCAGCCAAACGGTATCGGATCCTGCTCGTGCCAGGCAGTACCTTCGCGTGTCCCGGCTATTTCCGTTTAGCTTTCTGTGTTTCTAAGGAAACCGTGCTTAATTCTCTGGAAGGCTTTCGTCAGCTGGCGAAGGAGTTTGGTCTTGGCGGGCAGGGCGGCCCAAAAGCCGGCCTGTAAGCTGAGACAAGATCTGGATGAAGCCGGCACGCTCAGCATCACAGCCTGCGACAAGAGGAAGACGGGCAATTTCCTGCGATTCAGAGCGATAAATAATCTCGCCGATCGGATCTCCTGCTTTGACTGGCAGGGAAACGGGCTCCGCATAGACAATTTCCGTTTGCAGGGAGGAAGGGTCAAGGGACTGTCCTTTATTGGTCAGAACGCCGACATTGCCCTGAATGAGTACGGGAAGCTGCTGTATGTTGCTGCCGCTTATGGTAAGCGTATCGGCCTGGGTGCCATCGGTTTCCAGATTTAAAAAGCCATAATTGCCAAAGCCGTAATTGAGCAGAGCTGTAACCTCACTGGTGCGGATCTCTTTGGTTTCCGCCCCCATGATGACGGCGATCAGGCTTAGGTCGCCGCGGGTTGCCGTGCCGGAAAGAGAATATTTTGCCAGGCGGGTAAAGCCGGTTTTGAGACCTGTCATACCCTCATAGCTCTGAATCATTTTATTAGTATTGGCCATATCCGTTTCGCCGGGGCCACTTCTCCAGACATGGGGCATCATTTCATGCCAGGTGGTTGTATATTCGGTGACTTCAGGAAAATGATTCAGAAGCTCACGAGACATCAGCGCAATATCATGCGCGCTGGTGACATGGCCGTCTGCATCCAGGCCGCAGGGGTTGACAAAATGGGTATCGTTCATGCCAAGCTCCTGGGCGCGCTGGTTCATGAGCGCAACGAAGCCCTCTTGGCTGCCGCCGATATATTCAGCAGTTGCGATGGCGGCATCATTGCCAGAGGCAATGCACATGCCCTTGATGAGGTTTTTTAAGGCGATTTGTTCACCGCTCTCTAAAAGAATGGTAGAGCCTCCATAGCCGGCGGCATTGTCGCTGACGGTGACCATGTCGTCCATGGTAGCTTTTCCATCCCGTACAGCTTCATAAGCCAATAAAATTGTCATGATTTTAGTCACACTGGCCGGGCGTAGCTGTTTATGGCTGCCCTGTTCATAGAGAATCTGTCCGGTCCGCGTCTCCATTAAAATGGCACCGGGCGAAGTGATACCCAGGGAGGCAGCCGCCGGGTCAGAGTCGGAAGCAGTATCAGTTTCAGTTTCTTCGGCAGCAGCCTCGATAGTGCCCTCTGGTAAAAAGGGAATCGGTAAAAAAATGTAGCTAAGCCAAAATGCGGCTATTAAAACAAATGCGATCGTTTTTCTCATGATCAATGAAACCTCCGTCTTTATGTTAGAATGACTCTTTAACTTAAGTATAAGAGAGGAAAAGAGGAATTATGCTAATGTTTCAAAAGTGGAGCAAATCAATTCGATAAGGAGACAGTAAAGCAATGAAGATTAAAGAAATACAAATCGGAGAGGTGCAGATTCCATTGGTAACGCCGTTTCGTACGGCGCTGCGTACAGTCGAGGCCGTGGATGATATTCTGATACGGGTGATCGGCGATAATGGTATGGAAGGATTCGGAGAGGCGCCGCCGACTGCCGTGATTACCGGCGACACCAAGGGCTCCATCCGTACAGCTGTGCAGGAGTTTATTGCGCCGGCGCTCATTGGCATGGAAATAGAGGATATGGACGGTATCATGAAAAAGCTGCATGGTTGCATTTTGAAAAATACTTCTGCAAAAGCGGCCGTGGATATGGCCCTGTATGATTTGTATGCGAAGAATCTGGGCCAGCCGCTTTACAAGGTGCTGGGCGGTCACAGTGCCAAAGTAGAGACGGATTTGACGATTAGCGTAGGACCTGTTGAAACAATGGTGGATGACAGCCTGAAAGCGGCAAAGCAGGGTTTTCGGATTTTAAAGATTAAGGTTGGCAAGGAAGGACTGGCGGATGTAGAACGGATCCGCGCGATTCGTGAGGCGGTCGGAAAGGATATTCAGCTGAGAGTAGATGCCAATCAGGGGTGGAGCGCCAAAGAGGCTGTGCGCATCATCAGTGCGCTGGAGGATCTGGATTTGAATATTGATCTGGTAGAGCAGCCGGTAGGGGCACATGATCTTGCGGGCATGCAGTATGTGACGCAGCATGTGGCAACGCCGATCTTGGCAGACGAAAGTGTCTTTTGTGCAGAGGATGCAATCCGCATTATCCAGATGGGAGCGGCGGATTTGATCAATATTAAGCTCATGAAGACCGGCGGTATTTATGAGGCTCTGAAAATTTGCGGCATTGCCGAAATATACGGAGTGGAGTGCATGATGGGCTGTATGCTGGAGAGCAAATTGGCAGTAAGTGCCGGCGCGCATCTGGCGGGAGCAAAAGGAATTATTACTCGGGCCGATCTGGACGGCCCGGGGCTGTGCCGGATAGATCCCTATGAGGGAGGGCCGCAGTATCAGGCTAATTGGATCTATTTAAATGAAACGCCGGGGCTTGGCATCACGAAGGTGCCCTGCTTTGCATGATGGAGAAGAGAATGAAAACAGGAATAATTCAAGTGGGTATCGCACCGCTTTATGCAGAGCCAAAGGAGCAGCAGGTGCTGATTGACGAAGGCTTGTACGGTATGGAGGCAGAGATTTTAGAGCAGGAGGGAAGCTTCTGCAGGGTGCGGATGGAGTATCGGTATGAGGGATATATTCACAAAGAGCATATCCGAGAAGGAGGATGGCCGGCCGGTGAAAGGCTGAGGGTTTTGAAAAACCAGATTGACGTGATGAACAAACCTGAAGTGGATAGCATATGCCTAGCAACCATGCCCCGCGGCAGTGTGCTGCAGAAAGGAAGGCAGCCGGCGCCTGAGGGATGGATCTCTGTGCGTCTGGCAAACGGAGCAGAAGGATATACCAAAAAGAGTTTTCTGCATGCCTATCAGCCATTATCCTTTGAGAAGCCGGCGGCAGAGGAGGAGCTGCTGCGGCAGCGCTTAGTCGACGCGGCAAAAGCTTATGAAGGGACGGCATACAGATGGGGAGGAAAATCTCCGCAGGGAATTGATTGTTCAGGTCTTTGCAGTATGGCTTATCTGCTTAATGGAATCGTGATTTATCGGGATGCCGCCATTAAAGACGGGTTTCCCATTCACCGCATTGCCAAGGAAGCGATGAAAAAAGGCGATCTGGTTCTGTTTAAAGGCCATGTGGCAATGTATATCGGAGGACCCAGAAAGCTTTATATTCATAGTACGGCCAGAGCCGGCAGCGATGGAGTGGACTATAATAGCTTTGAACCGGGAGACTCCTTGTATCGTCAGGATTTGGCTGAAGGCATTTTGGAGGTAGGCAGTCTTTTCGGTGAGGAGCAGAAGGCATAATGGAAGGATTAAAGGTGCGCCTGCCGGTTTTTGAAGGGCCGCTTGAGCTTTTGCTGCATTTGATTGAAAAAAACAAACTGGATATTTATGATATCCCTGTGTTTGAGATTACGAAGCAGTATCTGGCCTATCTGAAGAGCTGGGATGAAATGAATATGGAGGTTGCCAGTGAATTTATCGTCATGGCGGCCACTTTAATCAGTATTAAGGCAAAGCGGTTGTTGCCGGCGGCACAGAAGCAGGAAGAAGAGGAAGAGGACGAAGAGGCGCTCCTGCTGAGAAGACTCCTACTGTATAAGCGGTATAAAGAAGGAGCTGCGCAGCTGGCAGCTCATCTGCGCAATGAGCATGAGCTCATTCTGACCAGAAAGCCGGAAACAATTCAGGGAAGCCGTCCTGTTCCGCCTGTGGCGGAGCTGCTGAAGGAAACAAGCCTGCAGCAGCTTTATACCTTATTTCAGCAGGCTATGCGCAGTAAAAGAGAGAGCTATGATACGGTGCGGGCGCATTTTCGTTCGGTGGAGAAGGAGACCTATACGGTTTCGGAAAAAATACAGGTGCTGCGTGAGACACTGGAGCTTTTTGAACAGGTGAGCTTTTATGAGCTTAAGGAAAAAAGCCGTTCCAAGAATGAGACGATTACGTATTTTATGGCGATGCTGGAGCTGAGCCGGATGAATCAGGTAAAGCTGGATCAGCAAAGGCTGTTTGGAGATATCATTATGAAGCCAAAGACGATGGAGGAGAGGGCGCATGGAGAAACGCTGCCTGGCGAAGGAGTATAGAGTGCTGGAGGCGCTGCTGTTTGCAGCCGGTGAGCCGGTGAGCCCGGCGGATATGAGCAAGGTGCTGGGGCTTACGGAGCAGCAGTGCAGGAGAATGACGGAGCGTCTGGCGCTGCTCTATGAGAAGGAGCAGCGGGGCATGCAGATTTTGCAGGTGGAAAAGGCGTATCAGATGACGACAAGGCCGGCATATTATGATGACATTAAGGTCCTTTATCAGTCCGCTCAAAAGGTAAGGCTTACGGATACGCAGATGGAGACGCTGGCGATTATTGCCTATAAACAGCCGGTGACGAAACAGGAAATCGATGATATCCGCGGAGTGAAGAGTGATCATGTGGTGAATCGCCTGATGGAATTTGGTCTGGTGGAGGAAGCAGGGCGGTTAAAGGCGCCTGGGCGGCCGGCACTTTTTAAAACGTCAAATGAATTTCTGCGCAGCTTTGGGCTGACCAGCATTCAGGAGATGCCGAAACTGGAAGAGGAAATACCGCCTGTAAAAGAAGAGACGCCGCTTCCGGTACAGGAAACGCTTTCGATGGAGGATTCAGCGCCGGAGGAATCATAAAAAAGGCCCTTTTGCCATATACAAACAGTAGACAAATGGCAGGAGGGTTTTTGTATGAGAAAAGGGCATAGGATGTGCGCCGGGCTGGCGTGCCTCTTGATTTTGCTGGGCACCATCGGGCAGCCGGTTTTGGCGCAGGCGGAGGAGCCGGAGGCAGAGCAGCTGCACGCAGGCAGTGCGGTGGTCATGGAGGCGGAGAGCGGCCGGATTCTGTATGAGAAAAATGGCAACGAGAAGCGGGCGATGGCCAGCACAACTAAAATTATGACGCTGCTGGTGGCGCTTGAATATGGAGATTTAGAGCAGATCGTCACGGTGAGCGAAAGAGCGGCCGGGCAGCCAAAGGTCAATATGAATATGAAAGCGGGCGAGACATTTCGGCTGAGAGATCTGCTTTATGCCATGATGCTGGTCTCCTATAATGATGCGGCGATGGCTGTGGCAGAGGCGGTTGGCGGCAGCTGCGAGGAGTTCTGCTATCTGATGAATCTGAAAGCAAGAGAGCTGGGAGCAGACCAGACGCATTTTTCAACGCCCAACGGACTGGATGCAGAGGATCATTACAGTACGGCAGTGGATATGGCCACGATTGCACGGGCTGCCTTTCAGGATCAGGACGCGATGGAAATTATGCAGACGATGACCTATACAATAGAGCAAAATGAGATGAACAGCCGCAGCGTAGCGCTGCAGAATAAAAACCCCCTGCTTTCTTCCTATACGGCGGCAGTGGGCGGTAAAACGGGATTTACATCAAAGGCTGGCCTCTGCCTAGTGGGAATGGCGGAGAAAGATGGCGTGCAGCTGATTTCGGTTGTGCTGGGCAGCGGCTGGCCGCCGCATTCCAATTACCGGGTAGCGGATACATTGAAGCTTTTCCAGTATGGATATGCGGATTTTCATCAGCAGGAGATCAAGGCAGAGACATTAGATGAGCATGTAGTCGTAGAGGTTTCGGGCGGTTTTGTATCATCGGTGAGTACACGCATAGAAGGAACACTTTCGTATTATATGAAAGAAGGCGAAGAGATCACGGTATTTTATGATCTTCCCTATGTTGTGCCAGCGCCGGTGGAAGCAGGACAGGTGCTGGGAGAGGCCGCCATATGCGTGGAAGGCAGGGCCGTTGGATATGTGCCGGTGCTGGCTCAGGAGAGTGCAGAAGAGAAAAGCTTTGGGAGGATATTATGGAACGTTTGCAGAAATATATGGCCCAGTGTGGGTGCGGGTCCAGAAGAAAATGCGAGGAGTGGATCGCAGCAGGAATGGTTAGGGTGAATGGCCGCACCGTAACAGAGCAGGGGACAAAGGTGGATCCAGAACGGGATATCGTGGAATTCAGAGGAAAAAAGCTGCAGGAGGTGCAGCAGTCGGTGACGGTGATGCTGCATAAGCCGGCGGGATATGTGACTACCAGCCATGATCAATTTGGAAGGCCGGATGTGTGCCAGCTGGTGCAGATGCCGGGAATTCGCTTATATCCCGTGGGACGGCTGGATTATCAGACGACGGGGCTTTTGCTTTTGACAAATGACGGAGATCTGGCATACCGCCTCACACATCCGGGGCACGGAGTACCAAAGGTGTACCATGCGCTTGTGCAGGGGGAGATTGATGGGCAGGCGCTGCGCAAGATGGAGGCAGGAATTGTGCTGAAGGATGGCTATAAAACGGCTAAGGCGAAGGCACGCTTATTATCAAGGGCCGGGAGCAATAGCCGGATTGAGATTACGATTTACGAAGGAAAGAATCATCAGGTGAGGCAAATGGCGAAGGCGGTAGGGCATCCGGTGCTGCGGCTCATGCGGGTGCAGGAGGGAGCGCTGGAGCTGGGAGATCTGGAAGAGGGCCGCTATCGTATTTTGACGGCCGCAGAAGTCAAGATGTTGAAAAGTCTGAAATAAGATGGACGAAAAGGAAAATCCTGCAAAAAATGAGGATTTGGCTTGAAAAACGAAGGAAAAGCGCTATAATATGAAGTGCAAAAAACATATTTCAAGGATGGACAATACCATGAAGACGAAGCAGGATGATGTTTTAATTAGAATTCACGATGGCTATCCCAAGATGAGTAAGGGGCAGAAGCTATTGGCTGATTATATTACGGATCATTATGATAAAGCCGTATATCTGACGGCGGCCAAGCTAGGGACGGTAGTAGGCGTATCGGAGTCGACAGTGGTGCGCTTTGCCGGCGAGCTGGGATATGACGGTTATCCGGGGCTGCAGAGAGCGCTGGAGGATATGATTCGGATCCGCCTTACGGCGCTGCAGCGGATGGAGGTCACGCGGAGCCGGATGGATGAAGATCATATTGTTTCCTCTATTTTGCAGGCAGATATTGAAAATATTAAGGAGACGCTGGACGTCGTAGAAGAAAGTACCTTTAAGGAAGCAGTTGATACGATCCTGCGCGCTAAATCCGTCTATATTCTGGGGGTGCGCAGCAGCGCGCCGCTGGCAAGCTTTTTGGGATACTATATGAATCTGGTGTTTGACAATGTAAAGCTGATTCATACCAACAGCATCAGCGAGACGTTTGAACAGATGCTGAGTATCGGGCCTGCGGACGTGCTGATTGGTATTAGCTTCCCCAGATATTCTAAAAGAACAGTAAAGGCAATGGATTTTGCCAAGGCCAGAGGGGCCAGCGTGATTGCCATTACTGACAGTGACCAGTCGCCGATTGCGACCAGTGCAGAATGTGTTTTAAAGGCTCACAGCAATATGATTTCTTTTGTAGATTCTATGGTAGGCCCGCTGAGTCTTTTAAATGCGCTGGTAGTGGCACTGAGTATGAACCGGCAGGCAGAAGTAAAGAAAAATTTAGAAAGCCTGGAACGCATTTGGCAGGAATATGATGTGTACGAAAGCGCGGGAGAAGAGAGTAAAACATTTGGAAAGCTGCTTTCATGATGTATGATGTAGTTGTGGTAGGGGCCGGCGCTGCCGGGCTGATTGCCGCCGGTAAGGCGGCAGAGGCTGGAGCCCGGACCCTTTTATTGGAAAAAAATGAAAAGGTTGGGCGCAAAATTGGAATTACAGGTAAGGGGCGCTGCAATGTAACCAATGCATGCGACCAGCGTGCATTTATGGAAAATATTGTGACGAATGCACGCTTTCTGTATTCAGCCTGCGCCCATTTTACGGCGCAGGACACGATGCAGCTCTTGGAGGCGCATCGTGTGCCGCTTAAAATAGAGCGGGGACAGCGGGTATTTCCTGTATCGGATCGGGCCTTTGATATCATTGATGGTTTGCTGCGCTATGTAAAAAAAGCCGGCGCAGTGCTGCGGACGCAGCAGCCGGTGCAGCGTATCAGGAGGCAGCAGCAGGGATTTATTGTACAAACAAGCAGCGCTGCATTTGAGACGAGGGCCGTGGTCCTTTGCACAGGGGGACTTAGCTATTCGTCCACCGGATCCTCGGGCGATGGGCACCGCATGGCGGCAGGGCTTGGACTAGAGCTTGTTCCCGGCGTGCCGGGCTTGATTCCTTTGACAGTGAAGGAGAGCTGGTGCCGGGATTTGATGGGGGTTTCGCTTAAAAATGCGGCGATTCGGATTACGCAGGGGCCGGAAGGGAAGGCGGTGTATGAGGATTTTGGAGAGATGCTGTTTACTCATTTTGGGGTAAGCGGGCCGATTGTTCTGAGTGCATCCAGCCGTGTGCAGGCCTATCTGCGAAAGAAAAAGCAGACCTTTGAAGAGGCGGAGCTTTGGCTGCATATCGATCTGAAGAGCGCGCTGACAGCGCAGGAGCTGGATCAGCGGCTTTTGAGGGATTTTGAAAAGTACCGGACCAGAAATTTTCAAAATGCGCTGACAGATTTGCTGCCGCGTAAGATGATTCCGGTGATGGTGAAGCTTTCGGGCATCGAGGCCGCACAAAAGGTGAGCGACCTTACGAGAGAGCAGAGGCAAACGCTGGGAAGGCTGCTGAAGGATTTGCGGCTTTCGATCAGCGGGACGCGGCCGCTGGAAGAGGCGATTGTGACGATGGGCGGCATTGCTGTGCAGGAGCTGGCACCGGCAACGATGATGCTTAAGAAGCTGCCGGGGCTTTTTGCGGCAGGAGAGCTGCTGGATGTGGATGCGCTCACAGGCGGATTTAATCTGCAGCTGGCTTTTTCGACGGGAGCGGCGGCCGGCATAGGGGCTGCAGAATTTGCAAGAGAGAAGGAGAGAGAATATGCTGAATGTGGCGATTGACGGACCGAGCGGAGCCGGTAAAAGTACGGTGGCTAAAGCAGCGGCGCAGAAAATGGGGCTGCACTATGTGGATACGGGTGCTTTGTACCGGGCGGTCGGATATGTGCTGGCGCAAAAAGGAATGGATCTGGAAAGCGCTGAGCAGGTGGAGCAGCAGCTGCCGCTTTTAGAGGTGCGCCTTTATTATGAGGAGGACGGACAGCATGTGGCGGTTAATGGATGTGATGTGACGCCTTTTTTGCGCACGGCGGAGGCAGGAGATGGCGGAAGCAAGGTGGCGGTGCACAGAGCTGTACGGGAAAAGCTGCTGGGGATTCAGAGGCAGGCGGCGCAGGAGTATGATGTGATTATGGATGGACGCGATATCGGTACGCATGTGCTGCCGCAGGCGAATCTGAAAATTTTTATTACGGCTTCAGCTGAGGAGAGAGGCCGCAGGCGCTATTGCGAGCTGCAGGAAAACGGGACGCTCAGCGTAGGTCTGGAGCAGATTATCCAGGAGATTGCAGAGCGGGATGAGCGGGATACTAAAAGGGAGATTGCGCCGCTTAGACAAGCTGAGGATGCCCTGCTGCTGGATACAACCCATATGCCGCTGCAGGAAGTGGTCGATACGGTGTGCCGCCTGATCAGCGAGGCGACGCAGTGAAAATTACAATTGCAAAGACAGCAGGCTTTTGCTTTGGAGTCCGCAATGCCATCCGTGTGGCACAGGAGGAGGCTGAGAAAAGGAAGAGGCCGGTCTATACGTATGGTCCGCTGATTCATAATCGGGACGTGATTGGCAAATTGGAAGAGCAGCAGATTTTTGCCCTGCAGGATCCGGCAGAGCTAAAAGCAGGCGATGCAGTCATCATCCGTGCGCATGGCGTGGGGGAAGCGGTTTACCAGATGCTGGAAGAGAGGTCGGTTCAGATCATAGATGCAACATGCCCCTATGTTAAAAAAATTCATGATATCGTGCGGCAGCAGGGAGAAAAGGGAGATCAGGTGATCATTTTAGGAGATCCGCAGCACCCGGAGGTGCAGGGAATCGAGGGATGGTGCCTGCAAAAACCGTATATTTATCAAACAGAAGAAGAAATTGTTGCCGGCGCGCCGCCTAAAGGGGTGCGGTACACGCTTGTGGCCCAAACGACATTTGATCAATATAAATTTAGAAAAATTGTTGAGTTTCTTGACAAGATGGAGTATAATCTATATGTGTGCCCTACAATATGCACAGCGACGGCCCAACATCAGACGGAAGCGCTTGAGTTAGCGAAATCGAGTGATGCGGTGATTGTCATTGGCGGGAAGCATAGTTCGAATACCCGCAAACTATACAACCTTTGTCTATCTGAGTGCGCGAGCACGTATTATGTGGAAAATGCAGAGGAATTGTCTAGCGTGAGATTAAAGCCGGATGCTTTGGCTGTAGGGATAACAGCCGGAGCTTCAACGCCGGATTATATTATTCAGGAGGTAGTAAGTAAGATGAGCGAGAGCAACATTTTCGAAGAAATGCTAAACGAAAGTTTTAAAGAAATTCATTCCCGTGATATCGTGTCCGGTACGGTAGCGCAGGTAACGGATAATGAGATCGTGTTTAATATTGGGTATAAGTGCGATGGAACTATGACAAAGGCTGAATTTGGCGGCAGTGATGCACCTCTGACCGAGCAGGTTCAGGTGGGAGATACCATGGAGGTCATGGTCGTGAAGGTGGGCGACAGTGAAGTGACGCTTAGCCGCCGCCGTCTGGTACAGGATCTTGCCTATGCTGAGCTGGAAAGCGCAATGGAGAATAAAGAAATTTTAACCGGTATCGTAACAGAGACATTGGAAAACGGCGTCATTGTGCGTCATGGCGATGTCAAGGTCTTTATTCCGTCTTCTTTGTGCGATGTGCGCCGGATTGACGTAAAGACGCTTTTAAATCAGGAGATTGAGTACCGCATTATTCGTCTGCAGCGTAAGCGCGGGCGTGTTATGGGCGACCGCCGCAGCGTAATTGCGGAAAAAAGAGCAGCGCTTCGTGAAGAGACCGTGCAAAAGCTGGTAGAGGGCGCTCATTTAATGGGGACGGTAAAAAATATTACCAATTACTGTGCGTTTGTTGATTTAGGCGGAATTGACGGTATGCTGCATGTTTCAGAAATGGGCTGGGCAACGGTGCGCAATCCTAACCGGTATGTAAAGACGGACGAGCAGATCGAGGTTATGGTGAAATCCTATGATCCGGAGACGCAGCGCATTTCCTTAACAACTAAATTCCCGGAGACAAATCCGTGGCAGGATGCAGCTGAAAAATATGCGGTTGGCAATATTGTAGCCGGCAAGGTGGTCCGTTTCGCTGATTTTGGCGCCTTTGTTGAACTGCAGAAAGGGATTGATGCACTGATACATATCTCTCATCTTTCCCGCAAGTTTGTTAAGCATCCGTCAGAAGTGCTTACCATTGGACAGGAGATCGAAGCAAAGGTAATTGATTTTGATGAAGAGGCAAAAAGAATCAGCCTCAGCATGAGAGAGCTGGAGCCGGAAGAGCCGGAGACGGAAGAAGAGATCGTAGAAGAAGAGACGGAGACAACTGAGGAAGAATAAACGGCCATCAAGGCTGAGGAGAAAGGGCTGTTGCATACACAACGGCCCTTTTGTTTTCTATAAGATAAGGAGACGGCTGTGCGGACGATTGAATCGGAGCTGAATCTGACAGCGCAGGAGAGAGAGGATGCTTTGGCCAGATGGATGCTGCTGGGTAAACCGGAGACGGTGTTATTTCTGGACATTGAAACAACGGGCTTTTCAAGACTGTATGACAGCGTTTATTTGGTGGGAATGGTGTGTTATGAAAAGGGCTGCTTTGTGGCTAAGCAGTTTTTGGCAGGCGGTCTTTCGGAGGAAGCAGAGCTCTTGCAGAGGGCGCTAGCGGAGATCAGACGGTTTCCCATCTGTGTGACCTATAATGGGGAAATGTTCGATCTGCCTTTTTTGGAAGAGAGAGCAAAACGGCTTCGGGTCTGGAGCACAGAGGATGCACAATTTGCAGCGCAAAGACACTCGGTGGATTTGCTCCGGCTGTATCGGCGGCATCAAGCTTTTTTTGGATGGAGCAATATGAAGCTGAAAACGGTGGAGCGGTTTTTGGGCGCCAGTCGCGAGGATCCCTTTGACGGTGGTCAGCTCATTGAGGTGTTCTATGAATATGCCCGTACAGAGGATGAACGGCTTGCAATGGTTTTGCTGCTTCATAATTATGAGGATGTATGCAATCTGCCGCACTTGCTTTTGGTGCAGCAGTTTATGCAGATGTTAAAAAACGGCCGGATCGAGCAGATTACATATGAACAGGGCCGGCTGCAGATTGCATGGGACAGGCCGTTTGTGTTAAGCCATTGTGCGGAAATAGCCTTAAACGCTAAAAAGAAAAAGGATGCGTCATATCCAAGGGCTCGGTTTAGCTTTGAGGCAGGGAGTGCCGTGTGTGAGATTGATCTGCCTTCTTGTGAAGAGCCGGTTTATTATTATTTGCCGAATGCAAAGGATTATTATTTTATACCGGCACAGGGGGAAATCGTGCACAAGACCCTGGCCTATGATGTGCCTGCCGGCGAAAGGCGGAAAGCGAAGCCGGCTGAATGTGTTCTGCGGGGACAAGGCAGTTTTGTACAGGCGCTTCCGGCCCCTGCCGGTCTGCGCACCTATCGGAAGGCATATAAAGGCGCGGAGGTGTATGTGGAGATGACGGAGCTACAAGAATGGCTGAAGACGGCAGAACCGGAGGCGGCGCAGGCCTGGGGTCGGCAGTTTTTTGAGCTGCTGTAGGCGGCGCAGGAGGAGAGATATATGGAGACAGGAAGACATAATTTGCGGCCTGCTTATAAGGAAGAGGGCCGGAAGGAAGCGGAGCGGCAGCGCAGAATTATTGAGCAGCTAAAGGAAAGAGCAGATAAGCCGCGGACTTATTTTGTGGTGACAATGGGCTGCCAGATGAATGCACGGGACTCAGAGAAATTGATTGGGATTTTGGAGGAGATCGGGTGCCGGCCTAGTGAAAAGGAGGAGCAGGCGGATCTGGTGGTTTATAATACCTGCTGCGTGCGGGAGAACGCGGAGCAGAAGGTGTACGGACGGCTTGGCTATCTGAAAAGCTTTAAGAAAAAAAATCCTCATATGAAAATTGCGCTGTGCGGCTGTATGATGCAGGAAGAGCTGGTACTGGAAAAGCTTAAAAAATCCTATCCGCAGGTGGACTTGATTTTCGGTACGTATAATATCTATAAATTCCCCGAGCTGCTGCAGGCGCTGCTGGATGGCGGCGGCCAGATGATTGACATCTGGCAGGAGCAGCAGGAAATCGTAGAGGATCTGCCCTCAATTCGCAAGCACCGATTCAAAGCGTCGGTGAATATTATGTATGGCTGCAATAATTTCTGTACGTATTGTATCGTGCCCTATGTCAGAGGCCGGGAGCGGAGCCGGAAGCCAGAAAATATTTTAGCGGAAATTGAGAGCCTGGCGCAGGATGGCGTGAAGGAAATTCAGCTTTTGGGGCAGAATGTGAATTCATATGGCAAGAATCTGGCGGAGCCAATCAGCTTTGCCAGGCTGCTGGAGATGGTCAATGAAATCGAGGGAATTGAACGCATTCGGTTTATGACGTCGCATCCGAAGGATTTGTCGCAGGAGCTGATTGATGCGATGGCCAAGCTGGATAAGGTGTGTCCGCATTTTCATTTGCCGCTGCAGTCAGGAAGTGATCGGCTTCTGAAGGAAATGAACCGGCATTATGATCAGGCAAAATATCTGGATATTGTGAAACGGCTGAAGAAGGCTGTGCCAGAAATTGCGATTACGACAGATATCATTGTCGGATTCCCGGGAGAGACGCGGGAGGATTTTCTGGAGACGGTCAAGGTGGCGGAAGAGGTGCGCTTTGATGGTGCTTTTACCTTTATCTACTCTAAAAGAGAGGGCACGCCGGCAGCGCGGATGCCGCAGGTGGATCCGGAGGAGGCTAAGGAGAATTTTGATCAGCTGCTGGAAGTGCTGGAAAGGGTTGCCTATACAGACCGGCAAACCTGGGTTGGACGCCGCGTGAAGGTGCTGGCAGAGGATGTGAGCAAAAATGATGCGCGTATGCTGTCGGGGAGAGATGAGCATAATCATTTGGTGCATTTTGTCGCAGACCAGAAGCAGCTTGGAAAGACGCTGCCGGTGATCATTACGGAGGCATCCGCATTTTATATGACAGGAAGGGTAGAGACCGAGAAATGATCCTAAAACGATCAAAGTGAATCAAATTGATCGATAGGAGAAAAGAGAGGGAAATACGTGAGTAAATTGACGCCGATGATGGAGCAGTATCAGGAGGTGAAGAAAAATAATCCGGACTGCCTGTTGTTTTTTCGATTGGGCGATTTTTATGAAATGTTTTTTGAAGACGCCATCGTGACATCCCGGGAACTGGAGCTGACGCTGACAGGGCGCAGCTGCGGACAGGAGGAGCGGGCGCCCATGTGCGGCGTGCCGTATCATTCTGCGGAAACCTATATTCAGCGTTTGGTGCAGAAGGGATATAAGGTGGCCATTTGTGAACAGATGGAGGATCCCAGACTGGCGAAGGGTCTGGTGAAGCGCGAGATTACCCGCATTGTCACGCCGGGCACCACGATGAATGCGGATACGATTGGAGAAAATAATAACTATATTATGTCGGTCAACCGAATTGCCGATGCCATCGGACTGGCGGTGGCAGATATCACAACGGGTGAATTCTTAGTCACAGAATTTAGCGAGGAAGAAAAGCTGTGGGATGAGGTCGCCAAGTTTCAGCCCTCGGAGCTGCTCGTAAATGAAGAGATTCAGAATATGCAGAGTCTGGATCTGGATAGGATGAAGGAGCGGCTTTCACTGTTTGTGAATGCCTATGCGCCTTATCATTATCAGTATCCGCGGTGCAAAGAGGAGGTTTTGCATCAGTTCGGCGTCCTGCAGCTGGAGGGGCTGGGCCTTGACGGCATGGAGCTTGGCGTTACGGCAGCCGGCGCATTGCTGGAATATCTGACGGAAACGCAAAAAAGAGAGCTCAGCCATATCAATCAGGTTAAGACGTATTCAGTGCAGGAATATATGATTTTAGATATGGCGACAAGACGCAATCTGGAGCTTACAGAAACGCTGCGCGATAAAAGCAGAAGAGGAAGCCTGCTCTGGGTGCTGGATCATACCCAAACGGCTATGGGAGGGCGCCGGCTGCGCAAATGGATGGAGCAGCCGCTGATTCAGAAGCAGGCGATCGATACCCGACTTGCATGCGTAGAGGATCTGACAGAAAATCCAATGCTCAGTGCAGAGCTTAAAGAAAGTCTCAGCAAGATTTATGACATGGAGCGGCTTATGGGCAGGATCAGCTATGGCTCTGCCAATGCAAGGGATCTGCTGGCGCTGAAAAATTCACTGAAAGCCTTGCCGGAAATTGCACTTTTGCTCAGCGATCTGCCGGCAGATGGATTTAGGCAGATTGAAGAAGAAATGGATCTGCTGGAGGATGTGTGCCAGCTGCTTGAGGAGGCCATCGAAGAGGAACCGCCCATTAGCGTGCGTGAGGGCTCGCTGATTAAAACGGGATATCATGCGCAGATTGATCAGTACCGCAGCGCCGCGGTGAACGGAAAAACATGGCTTGCCGAGCTGGAGGCCAAAGAAAAGGAAGAAACCGGCATCAAGAATCTTAAGGTTGGGTATAACCGCGTGTTTGGCTATTATCTGGAGGTCAGCAAGGGCAATATCCCGCTGGTGCCGGCTCGTTATATCCGCAAACAGACGCTGACAAACGGTGAACGCTACATCACAGAAGAGCTTAAACAGATCGAGGATACGCTGCTGGGAGCGAAGGAAAAGGGCGAAGCGCTGGAATATGAAGTATTCTGTCAGATCCGCGAGGAGGTGGGCAGCGCCATGGTGCGCGTACAGCGGTCAGCAGATGCAGTAGCCAAGCTGGATGCGCTGCGTTCTATGGCCGAGGCCGCCTACCGCAATCATTATGTGAAACCGCAGATTTTGCCTCCGGGCCAGGAGATTCATATCGAAAACGGGCGCCATCCGGTCGTAGAACAGATGCTGCCGGAGAATACCTTCATCGCCAATGATACGCATCTCACGCAGGAGGAAGACAGAATTGCCGTCATCACCGGTCCCAATATGGCCGGAAAATCTACCTATATGCGGCAGGTGGCAGTGATTGTGCTGATGGCGCAAATCGGCTGCTTTGTGCCGGCAGACGCTGCCCGCATCTCTATTGCCGATCGGATCTTTACCCGAGTCGGCGCCTCGGATGATCTCGCGCGCGGGCAGTCCACCTTCATGGTAGAGATGAGCGAGGTTTCCAATATTTTGCGCCATGCCACCGCAAACAGCCTGCTCATTTTGGATGAAATCGGCCGCGGCACCTCTACCTTCGACGGACTCAGTATCGCATGGGCGGTGGTGGAATATATCAGCGACAAAAAAATCATCGGTGCCAAAACCTTGTTTGCTACGCATTATCATGAGCTCACACAGCTCGAAGGGCAGCTGTACGGCGTCAGAAACTACTGCGTTGCGATCAAGGAAAGCGGCGACGACGTCATTTTCCTACATAAGATCCATCAAGGAAGCGGCAATCAGAGCTACGGCATCGAGGTAGCCAAGCTGGCCGGCCTTCCGGCATGGGTGCTGGAGCGCGCGCACGAGATTTTGGATGAGCTGCTGGACCGCGATATCGCCAAAAAGGCCTCTCAGATCGTAGCCCGCCAGCAGGTAGAGCCTCAGGGCAGCACTCAGCAAATATCCTTATTTATGCCGGCAGAGCTGGAAGAAGCTGCCGGCGTCCTTTCAGAGGCAGCGCAGCAGATTTTGCAGGAGCTTCAGGAGGCCGACTTAAATCATCAGACGCCGCTGGAGGCCATGCAGCTGCTGTATGATTGGCAGAATCGTTTAAAAAGGGAGTAGCATAGAAAAAGGAGGAAGCTCATGGCTCAGATTCGGCTTTTGGATCAGGCGACCGTAAATAAGATTGCAGCAGGGGAGGTCGTTGAACGACCAGCCTCGATTGTAAAGGAATTAACGGAAAATGCGATAGATGCGCAGGCAACGCAGATTACGGTAGAGATTAAAGACGGCGGGATTGGCAGTATTCGGATTACCGATAATGGGATCGGCATTGAGGCAGAGCAGATCCGTACTGCATTTTTAAGGCATAGCACCAGCAAAATCCGTCAGGTAGAGGATCTGCTCTCCAGCCTGACACTGGGATTTCGCGGAGAGGCGCTTGCCAGCATCGCCGCTGTAGCGCGTGTGGAACTGCTTACGAAGACAGAAAAGGCATTAACCGGCGTGCGCTATGTCATCGAGGGCGGAGAGGAAAAGCTCTGGGAAGAAGTAGCCTGCCCAAAAGGAACGACAATTAAGGTAGAAAACCTGTTTTTTAATACGCCGGCCCGCAAAAAATTCCTCAAAAAACCAATGGCAGAAGCGGCCGCGATTACAGATCTGATGCAAAAGATGGCGCTGGGGCATCCGGAGATTTCATTTCGGTATTTGAATGGCAGGAGAGAGCCTTCCATTTATACGGCAGGCAAGGGCGAGATAAAAAACAGCATTTATGCCGTCTATGGAAAAGAACTGCTGGATAAGCTCCTGCCGGTTCATGGCAGCATTGCTTTAGAAGAAGGAAAAACCATGCAGGTGGAGGGCTTTGTGAGCCGGCCGCAAATGACGAGAGCCAATCGTACTTATGAAAATTTTTTCATAAACGGGCGCTATATCAGAAGTGCATTGCTTGAAAAGGCGCTGGACGAGGCCTACAAGGATTATGTCGTGCCGGGACAGTTCCCGGCGGCCATTCTGCATTTGCGGATGGATCCGGCAGCGCTGGATGTGAATGTGCATCCAACGAAGATGGAAGTGCGGTTTATGCAGGAAGAGAGAACAAGAGAAGCGCTGTATGAGGTGATTGCGGCTTGCTTAGCAGAAAAAGATCTGATCAGCCGCAGCGGCAGCTTTTATAAAGAAAAACAAGAGCCTCAAAAGCAGGAGCGTCTGGAGGAGCAGGCAGAACCGGCACCGCCGAAATTATATATGCCGCAGGCGCAGCCGGCTAAGCCGGCAAGCTGGCCGCTTTCCAAACCGGATCCGGCCGTCCCGTTCATTGTGGAAGAGGAGGAGCCGGCGCCTATTTATAAAGGAAAGCAAATTAGTGTGCATGAAGAGAAGATTGTGGAGCCGAAGGAGCCGGAAAGCAGTATGCTGGCGGAAGAGCCGGCGGCCTATGAAGCGCCGCCAAAGCAGCATACCCTGCGTCTGATTGGACAGATCTTCCGTACCTATTGGCTGGCCGAAGAAGAAAATATTTTTTATATCATAGATCAGCATGCAGCACATGAGCGGGTGCTGTATGATCGATATCGAAAACTGCTGCAGGAAGAGCAGATGGATACGCAGCTTTTAATGGAGCCGGCCGTTTGTCTGGCAAATCCCAAAGCAGTCGCAGAGCTTGCCCAGTATCAGAGTATTTTTGAAAGGCTGGGATTTCAGGTTGAAGCCTTTGGCGAAGACGCTGTGATTGTCCGCGGTGTTCCGTTTATTTTTAACGGCGCTTTGCCGCCCGAGGATTTTGCCCATATGCTCGATATGCTGTATGAAGGGCATGCCGATACGGCAAGGGATCTGCTGATCGACAGAATTGCTATGATGTCGTGCAAAGCGGCGGTCAAAGGAAACAACACCATGAGCCAGCAGGAGGCACAGAGCCTGCTCGATCAGCTGTTTGCTTCGTCCAATCCCTACAACTGTCCGCATGGACGCCCTACGATCATTTCAATGACGCAATACGAATTGGAGAAAAAATTTAAACGCATATGAACAAACAACCCCTACTCATTCTGGCCGGTCCAACAGCCTCCGGCAAAACCAGTCTTTCGCTGCAGCTGGCCAGACGCCTTAACGGTGAAATCATTTCGGCCGATTCTATGCAGGTGTATCGGGGCATGGATATCGGCACTGCAAAGATTACACCTGCAGAGATGGATGGCATTCCCCATCATTTGATCGATATCAGAGAGCCGGATGAAGAATGGAACGTCATGAGCTTTTGCCGCCTGGCGGCGGAAAAAATTGAGGAGATTGCAAGCCGGGGGAGGCTTCCCATGGTGGTGGGAGGGACCGGCTTTTATATCCATGCACTGGCATACGGCGCGGAGTTTGAAGAAGAAGCGGAGAATGAGAGCCGGAAAAGGCTGGAGGGCTGGACGCAGGAGGCGCTGTTTGCTTATTTGCAGAAGGTGGATCCGAAAAGTGCGCAGACGATCCACCCGCATAACCGCAAGCGCATCATCCGCGCGCTGGAGTATTTTGAACAAACGGGGAAACCGATCAGCGAGCTGAATGCGCGTCTGCAGGCGAAGCCTTCGCCGTACCGGCTGTGCTATCTGGTGCTGGATGTGGAGAGGCAAAGGCTTTATGAGCAGATTGACGCGCGGGTGGAGGAAATGCTGCAAAGGGGCTTGGTGCAGGAGGTTACGCGGCTGAAACAGGCGGGGTGTCATAAAGAGATGGTTTCGATGAAGGGGCTTGGCTATAAGGAGATTTTGGCGTATCTGGAGGGGGAGATTTCTCTGGAGGAGGCTGTGTATATATTGAAGCGCGATACAAGGCATTTTGCCAAGAGGCAGCTTACGTGGATGCGCAGGGAGAAAGAGGCTGTATTTTTGCCTAAGGAGCCCCAAAATACATTGCTGGATAGGGCTTGTCAGCTGATTGATTCTATGCTATAATAAAAGACAGCTATTTCTTGTATGACAAAAAAGCTAAATAATCAGGACACTTAGCTCAGCTGGTTAGAGCGCTGCGTTGACATCGCAGAGGTCGTAGGTTCGAGTCCTATAGCGTCCATCAAAAAGCGGGAAGTTTGTATTGAATTTTCCCGCTTTTTAATATATTCGATATGAGGTTACTTGCTTATGAAAAGCATTATTATCGTCGGCCCTTCAAGAGCCGGAAAGACAACCTTGGCAAAAAGGCTGCACAAAGAGTTAGGCTACTTTGTGCTTAGCCTTGATAAGTTGGTCGCTGCATTTCACGCGGCATATCCCCAGCTTAATATCCGACTGAACTGGAATAGAGATAAAACGACAGAAAACATAGCGCCGTTTATTGGGCATTTTCTGGGGCTTTTCTCATCGGGTGAGGGAATAAAGCACGAGTTAAACCTCCGCGCACACGATCTGGATGGCAACGGCTTTGTGCTGGAAGGCGGGTATTTTGATTTTGAGAAAATTGCCGCCATTCTGAATGAGTATGGAGCGAATGAATTGAAAGACCGGTTTATCCTGATCGGGCTGGTGCAAAACAAAAAGACTGCTGATGAATATGTGAGAGACTTTAAAAAATACGATACGGAGGACGATTGGACATATGGTTTTAGCGAGGGCGAATTGCGAGATTATGTTGAGCAAGATGCGATCCCGTTTAATCGCGCAATGACGGACTGTCTGACTCAGTATGGATTTTCAGTTTACGATACGTCGTCAGAACGAAATCAGGTTTTCGATAAAATTATTGAATCCATAGCGATCCAAAACGGAATGAAAAGTGATAAATTCTCATATCACCTTGGCGCTGCCGATTGTTTTTGCGAGATGCTTCGCGCTGGGACGAAACGCATTGCATTATCCCATCCTTGTGACTCCCGGGAGGAACGGGATAGTTTTCTACCCGAATTTGATAAGCTGTGTGAAAAGTACGGGGTTCACTACTATGCAGAGGACGAAGCGTTTTTAACTGATCTCTTTCCTCTATCGCTGAATCAGGGAAAGTTTAATGTTATTTTCTACCAAGATGAGTCGGCCTTGCAGGAATATCTTACTCTTAAAGCAGATAAACAAAGAGCGATGGCAGAGGGAAATTACAGTGTTTGCCGCGGGACTATTGCCCGGCGGTACGGCAAGCTGCTTTCGTATACGGATGAAGGAATCCAGCGTTTGATGGACTCAAATAGCGAAAAGGAATAGGTCTTTTGTTTGCAGGGCTTTTTCGATTGAGAGTGCATTGGCATGGTCGTGTGCGTGCTATAATGGATATCTAAAGTGTTTCGTTTTTTCTATAAAAAAGGTATTGACAAGGAAGCAAAGGATGTAGTAGAATAGCATCCGTTCCACATCGGAAAAGAAGCTGAAAGAAAAGTGAAAAAAGCACTTGACATAGGACAAGAGATGTGGTAAATTAGATAAGCTGACTCGAAAGAGCGGCGTGGACATTGAAAATCGAACAGTGTAACATCTGAGAAGAAAAAACGTTGCTTTGCAAGCAAAGCAGCGAAGAAGAGAACGGTAAGAAAAGACCGGTCAATTC